>NZ_JBIIVN010000004.1:0-35589 GCF_044339385.1 Collimonas sp.
GCATTCGACGCTTGGCTATCGTTCACCCTGCCAGTATTTAGATGACTGGCTCACTGAGCAACATCAGGAAAAACAGGCGGCATAAAAGCCACCTGTTGGAAGACGAAAAATCGAGGGAAGCTCATTAGCACGTCATGCCTCTTCTGGTGACCCAGCATGCATAGCTCGCACCACCCCATACCGGTCCTGCAGTCGATGTCTGAACGTTGGCGTCGGTTATCGAGAAAACAAAGCCGGTAGTCACACTGGTGGAACCCGTTGCAACGATGGTGTAGGTCGTCGCCGTCGGCACCGGGTTACAGGTAATCGTAAAATTTTTCAGGCTGGCGTTCAGCGAAGGTAGGCTGGCGGCATCACATGGCGATGGAATAGTCGCGGAGGTGACATACGTCCGGTTATCTTGATAATACTGCTCCATGTTGGCCCTGGTCGCCGACAATGCATTGGTCGCCTCGACGAGCTTGCCTCGCAGCACGTAATCACTGTAATTAGGCAGAGCAACCGCCGCCAGAATAGCGACGATTGCCACCACAATCATCATCTCAATGAGGGTGAAACCGGATTGCCCGCGTGCTGCTGGTTGAACTGCTTTGGCGTGCATATAAATGCCTCATATCTATTGAATCTATCTGTGCAACTAGAGAATCAAGGACCCAATGAACGGCAAAATCAGCACACGGTGTGCATGGTGATCGGTTCGCCTGCCAACACCAGCCCAACCGAGCGGCATTCATTCACGCAGCAGCAGTTGTTGCCGTTACTTCATTATAGAATTCCAATTTACACAAAGAAATGAGACGAGCTCCCGCCTGTCCCCACGCTTATACCGTCCATCGAAATTACATGCAAAAAGACACTTTTACGGGTCTTGATGGGATTGGATTGCAGCAAACAAAGCGCATAGGAAGTGACCGCGGCAAGTGCCGCTTGCGCCGATCGACATGCTGTCATCTCCCGCGCAATCCTAAATTAGCAACAATATTGAGGGCACTGATCGTCGTTATGACGTTGCATAACGAGAAGAAGAAGAAGCCAATCTCAGGTCTTCAGCAGTGAGCCCGAGATTGACCAAGTCGCATGTTGCCAAATCGATTCGATAATCGTCAGCGCCCGGCCCAACAATCCGCCGCAGACGCCGTCGGCGCCTTGCCGCCCGTGGCGTCCCTTTTACCGGTGCCGTCCAATGTGAAGGTTCCGCACTTGTCGTTGGTCTGCGGGGCCGCGGTAAGCACGAAGAAAGTGCTGGTGGTCTTGTCCTTGTCGATGCCGTATACATACTTTGTGCCGCCATCGGCAACCGCCGGCAGCGTCAGAAGAGTACCGTTGGGCTGCAGATAACTGCTGTTGACCGTGTACTGCTGCTGCATCCAGTTGGCGTGCTTGAGCAGCGTCGCCATCGCCTGAGCGCGGTAGCCGCGCTGCACGTATTGGGTGTAGCTGGGGATGGCGACGGATGCCAGGATGGCGACCACCACGACCACCACCATGACCTCAATCAACGTGAAGCCGCGCTGGACCGGCATCGATAATGTATTGCTATTTCTCATGACATCCTCTGGATTCGAACCGCTTTGTAATGGATCAGTTTGGCTTGATCGACAACTGTCGCCAGCGCCGCACCGCTACCCCTGTCGCGGAATATTGCTGACAATTTATTTTTCCATCCGAACCGACCGTATTGATGCAGCTCGGCTGGCTCGGATCGGGATTAGGGATGGGGCTTGCAGAACCTACCGTGCCTGGAATTTCGGCTGAACTCAAGTTGGTATTGGCTGGAACGCCGTCGACGAATAAATGAAATTTTTCCGAATAAGAACCGCTCAGGAAATTCGCCCCGAGCACTTGCGACGAGCCGCCGCCGGCGCATGGATCTACCGTGTTCGGCGTCAGTGATGTATTGAGCAAAATCACGTCGTTCAATATCTGCAATGTGCCAACCGTCCGTTCGCCGCTGGACAGATAATCGATATACCAGCCACGCTTGGTTCCCCACGCTACCGGATTGCTGGTCAGCGTGCGGTCGAGCGATTTGCCTGCGGCCGAATAGACGTTCGCCAAGGTTTGCACCTGTAGCTGGCCACGGCCGCCGACAGCGCCCTCGCCCGGCTTGTCCCAAATGCCATACAAGCTCTGGGTGTTGGTGTTGCCGAGGTCTGCTGCCTCAAAGTATTTACCGGTGCCGAAGATCACCATCTGCCCGCCCAACGGATGCTGGGCGATCACCGGAGTTTGCACGATCGGCTGCGGATTGGCCGCGCCGCTGCCGTCTTTCGCAGTAAACAACACACTGCCGGTCCATTGCGCGGTATTGGTGGCATTGCTCAAATCGAATTTCCAGAGATCGCCTTGTAAATCGCCGGCATAGGCAGCGACCAGTTGACGCGATGCATTAAACAGCAATGCCGGCGCCGACAAGCCGTTAGGCGCGGCCAGGCTACCGACGCCGGTGTCGATTTTCTTAATCAAGGCGCCGCTCTGGATATCGACCAGATATAGCACCGCGTGGCCGCTGCCGCTGTTGTACCCGTTGCCGAAAATCGCCGCCCAGCGATTATTCGCCAGCAACACCACTGCCGGTGCGCCCAGCACATTACCCATGTCGGCATCGCTGGCGGCATTGTTGTACTCCCACAGAACACTACTCTCCCCGAGCGATTCCGGAACCGTCACATCGATCGCAAAGACGCTTTGCGCGCCGGCGCCGGTGCTACCTAATAAGATGTTTTTCCACTTACCGTTAAGATAGGCGTCGCCCTCGGCCAATGGGCCGTCGACAAAATAATGATGGCCGTAATTGAGATCGCTCAGGGTTTTCAGATTCGGATAAACGCTGTTTGGTATGAACCCGAATTTTTCAACGCCGCTGGTATCGAAGCCGTGCAACATGCCGTCATTCGCGCCCACATAGATCATGCCGTTGCGGGCCGCCTTGGTGGCCAGAAAAGCGGTGTAAGTGTTACCGCCGGCGACGCTGGCTGGCAAGGCCGCATAGCCGAAATCATTTTTCTGGACATATAGCGGATTCGAGTTGACGATGTCGCCAAGCTTGTTCTGGCGATAGCGGAATACGCCTGCGCCGCCGCCATCGGCGGCCTTTTCCATGGTTGCGCTGCCTTTCAGATAATCGACCACATTTGGCGATACCAACGCCGTCTGCTGCGCAGCGGTCAGATTATTCCAGGTAAACGCTTTTGCGCTGCTGGCGCCGGCAGACCAGGTAACGATGTTACGTTTTGTATAGTCTGGCAACAGGTTCGCCGCATCCCATTTTGGCGTCTCGCCAAAGCTGCCATCGGCTTTCATCTGATAAGCAACCAGGTGGCCGGTCCAACCGCCCGAGTCAAAACTCGGAACATACGAGACCGCATTCGATGCGCCTGGCACCACGCCGCCCGGTACCGCAACGCTGCCGCCGGAACCGGTGGCTTTGCCGATTTCCGCCAGAATGCTGTTAAGGCCGTCTTGCAGACTCTTGGGATTTTTTGCGCTGAAATAGCTGCCATGGCCATTCACCGCGGCGTGCCACAAGTCGTCAATCGCTTCCGCGGAATCCGCTTCCGGCACCGGCCAGGTACGACTGCCGCTTTTAATTTCAGCATAATGGCCGCTGCTTGCGGTCTTGTAGTCGGGCTGGTAGTCGAGCGTGCCGTTGGCGCCTAAGCCGATGGTATGCGTGGTCATGTGCTGCCAGGTGGCCGGATCGGTTGAGGTCGCTGCAATTTTACCGACGGTGCCGCCATTGCCGGCGCGCACCCCGATGTCATTGATCCAATACAGCATCGCGGTATCTGCCAATGAATTCGCATACGATGTTTTTCCCTCATAAAAAGGCGCAGGGAAAGGGGTATTCGGCGTCAACGCGGTGCCGGATACCGGATCATAAGAAATCGGCGCAGGCAAGGCCGGGACTTTACTGTCCTGATTGCCGATCGAATTTGGCACCGCCCCGTTCCAATAACCGTCGGTTGCAAGAATCGTATAGTTTGCCTGGCATTTCAACTGGATCGGATCGGGGGTCGATTCAGCGGCGCCGGTCATGCCGTTGCCCATGTAATACTGGCCGACCTGGTTCAACGCATTAATCAACGGTGTGCCGCCGCTGGGATTGATCGCATACAGCTTGGCGTACCAGGCCGCTTTTTGGTTGGCATTGAAAATCGATAACGGGACAAAATTGGCAGCGCTGTTATTAGTGTTGCCGTTGTTATCGTTGATGGTTGCAAAGCCTACGCGGAAGCGGTCGTTAATGCCGGAAAAAGCGATCCCGAGCGAGGTCTTGGTCAGCAGAATACGGGTTCGATAATACGAAAACCAATTCGCGAAATTCTGAATTTCTTCAGCATAGGTGCAACTCGACGCTGCTGCGCAATCGCTGCGCGATGCGGCTTTAGGGTAGCTGGCTCTGCTCGCCAGAATATCGACCCGCTTGTAGTAGCTATCGGTATCCTCTTCTGTGGCGCCGGTGGGCGTACCGTTTCCCACCCAGGTGTAATAGAACGCATATTGCGCCAACGTATTCTTGTTGGTCTGGCTCGACGCCTGGCAATTGGTGTTGCTGGCAAAACTCGTCGTCACGTACAGCGGCAGTGTATATGTCGTGCTGTAGTAACAGAGCGCGTCTATGTTATTCGGCAGCGTCTTGGTGGGTGCCAGGTATGGATCAATCACGGTCTTGCCGGTACTGGCATTGCCCATTGATGTACCGTTATCCTTCACCCCAGGTAAATAGGTGGTCGCCGGATTGTAATAAATCTGATTCCAGTCACTGGAATAGTACGAACGCTGGGTCTTGGCGGCATTGAATTCGGCTGTGGCTTCAGTGCCGGTTACGGTACCCCAAACCATGCTGCCGGAATTATCCAGCATGTACATGATGTTGGGCGGCGGCGGTACCGGCAAAAACAGCGGCGACTGCGCTATTTCGGCCAGCGCCACGCCTGACACGGCGGCCATCCCCAGACAGGCACAATGCGCTGCCAGCTTGACCAGGCGGCCAGACAACAACGGTCGCAATACGGTTGTACTCAACATGGAATTTCCCTGGTATCAGATTTTGAAATAGCTTTGCAGCATGACTTTTGCATTCGCTGTTGCAAACGCCGTGTCAACGCCAAACGCCGTGATCCGATAGACCTTGACGCTCAAATCCCGCTTGGGTTGGGTCACCCCCAATGCAATGGTGTCGCTGACGTCTTCGATGATGCATTGCGCGGCACCGTTGGATAGCGACAATGTGACCGTTGTCGGCGCCGTTGCCGGCCAGGTATCCCAGACATTGCCGTTGGCGCTCGCCGGCGTAAGCATGTTGGCGACAGGCTTCTCGGGATCGCCAGGCTTCTGCGCGATCTTGTTTTTTTGCGCGCCTATTTCACAATGGCGCAAACCCTTTTCCGCGGCCTGGAAAGCCAATTGCTGATTACGCGAATTGGCCGCCATCTTTTCATCCAGCGTCACATTACGGATCGCTACGGCGCCAATCAGCATCATCAGAACCAGAAAAATCAACACCATCGGCAGCGCAATGCCGGATTGCGGAAATTTTGTATATGCCATAAATATGTACGCTAAATATGTTCAATAAAATATGCTCAATAAAATATGTTCAATAAATAGTCTGTTGACGTTCAGTTGAACCCATTAAACAGCTTGATCAAGTCAAGCAATCAATTTCTCCATCAGTTGCTCAAACTGGCGGTAGCGTTATTACGCAAGGTGAACACGCGTGTCATCGTGGTGTGCAGCAGGCGGTCGGTGGCAACGGTTGGCGTGCTGGCATTGCACTTGTAATAGCTTTGACCGGCAGCAGCAGTCACCACATTGTTCGCACTGTGCAGCTCCAGACAAACCGTCACCGTGACCACGCGATCCCAGCCGACCTTGTTATTTCCGTTGATGGCATCGGTGGCGCCGGCTTCCGCGGCGTCCGTCGTCGATTTCATTGGCGCATAGCGATTCCCGGTATCGATGCCGTAAGTCAATACCATGTTGTCGACGTTGCTGAGGATCGGCTGCGGCGTGGCAGACCCGGCATAGCCTTTGCAATACAAGGTTTTGGTTGCGCTATCGAGATAAAAGCTGTTGATGACGACTCCGCCTTGGGTGCTGGTGGCATTGAAGGCCTTGGTCCCGCTGCAATCCGTGCCGGCGCCGCTGATGTTGGTGGCATCGGAATAAGGCTCGCTGGTATAGGCCACCGTGAATGCCGATGGCCCGCTAATGCTCGACGGCGCTGGAACCGGTGCGGCGGCGCAGGTTGGTATCGCAGCGACAGGTGTCGCAAAGCCATAGCTGCATCCCGTCAGCCCCTTCAACTTGCTCAATTCAATCGGACTTTGCGGCGGAAAATCGGTAGTGTTACCGGTCTGCATATGGCCGAATCCAGCCTGCATCAGGTTGCGCCCGATCAGCGACAACGCATAACGACCGTCTTCCTGTATCCGTGCATTGTCATCATTGAGGCGCACACTGGCGCGGCTGTTGAAATATAAGCTGCTGAGGAACAACAACAGGATCAGGCCGATAGTCACCGACACCATCAACTCAATCAGCGTGAAACCATCTGTATGGCGGCGCTGAGCGCCCTTGCGCACGAGCGTAATCGTCATGGCATCACCGTCGTCTTGAAGCAGCGCATCTGACTCTGAACCACGTCGGCAGAAAACACCGAAGAGTCGCAATCGGCGGCCATTGCGCTGGCGAGCGCCCGGTCCGGCTCGTTGTAATACACGGTCACGGTAATGCCCTGGTTGGGACCCGGCGTCGGATCGTAGGCCGATACGCTGCCCCAGCCTCCTGCCAAAGCCCGGCTAAGGGCAAGCCGCCATTCATAAATATCCTTTTTCACGATGTCTTGCGGCGTGGCGCAAGCCACGCCGGGGTTAATTGTGCACGACGGCACATCCGTCGGCGGCGTTGCCGAATATTTATCAGACGTTGCATAACTCACCGCGCCGCCGCCCACCGTGGTGGTGATTGAGGTTGCGTTGGCACGCACGCGGTCAGCCATGTCGGCTCCAAGCTGGCTGCCCAGAGAACGGAAATGCGCCACTTTCTGATATTTCAATGCCGCCATCTGCAAACCCGCCAGCCCCAGCAATGCAAACGCGGTGATGGTGATCGAAATTAATACTTCAATCATGCCGACGCCACGCTGGTGCCGTTTGGCAGGCTTGGCAGCGGCGCATTTCCTGTTCAAAAAAACCATATTTCTTATACCTCCGCTATGTCTGAGCGAAATCATGCCGGACACACGTCGGCACCGGCCGGTAACGTACTGATCCGTCCGCTTGGTGAAAAACAGACCTTGCGCAGAAAATTATTATTGAATGTGAACGTAAAAGCGCCTGGCGGTGCCGGCCAAGGCGCACCGCTGGCGGCATAGGTAATTGCCGTCGCGGCCGATGCCGCGGCGATGCTGGTACCGGCAGCGAAAGCGCCCTGACGGGCCAGAATTTGGTGACCGGCGGTATTCGGCGAATCCGCTGCAGTTCCAACATAAATCAGCCAGCCGCTGGACCAGTCGCTGCTGCGTTGATCACAGGAATCCGAACCGGTTTCGGCACCGGAACTACGGCATATAGTCACCGCCCCGGCACGCTGAATTGCCTCCGAACGCGCCAACATGGTGGCAGCAATGAATTCATTGACGTTACCGGACAAGCGGGTTTGGTTAATGAAATTGCCCACCGAAGGGAGCGCAACCGCGGCCAGTATGGCCGCCACGAGTATGGTAATCATCAACTCGATTGTTGTGACCCCTTTGCTCGAAGGCAAACCCAAACGCGCGCGATATTGCATTAAAAGCAATTAAACATCAAATTTACCGCTTTGCACGTGACATCCCCCCCGGAAAATGCTGATTCAACGAGCTCTTATTATATAATTCACGTTGCCATTAAGAAATGATTCTCAACTCCATTCATCGCCGTTCTGGCGCCGCTCATCTGTAACAAATTGTAAGAATGCAACATATATTCGTTATTTGTGCATGCGCACCTCGTTGAGGCGTGCCGCGGGCGCGCATCGTGAACACTGCCACCGAAATGCTATAATCCGCGCTTGCCGCACATCGGCTGCAAGTTGCCCGAAAAGCCTGCCGGGGCAGCTGCTGCAAGCGAAACATATGGTCAACGTCCGGCAATCTCGACTTCCTTATTACTGGTTTTCTTTGATACAGAATCTTTGATTCAGAGTCTTTGATGCACAGTCTTTGATACAGAGTCCTTATTCAACGTCATGCCGCGATATGCATGATTTTCATCTGATGGAGTAGTGATGTCGGCAACCATGCGGCCAGTCCGCCTGTTCATGATTTTCTCGCTGGCAGCGCTGGCAATCTCCGCAATGGCGATAGAGCGGACTTTCCCGGCCTTGACCTTGCGCGGCAAACTGGCCATCACCAGCTATCCGAGCGTGACGATCAACGGTAATACCTTGCGTCTCTCACCCGGCTCGCGGATCTGGAATACCAGCCAACTGACGCAGATTCCCAGCTCGCTTGGCAGCGACACCTATCTGGTGAACTACACGCTCAATCCGCAGGGCGATGTCGATCGGGTCTGGATCCTGACCCCTGACGAAGCCAGCCAGAAGGTCGAGACGCAACGCAACAGTAACAAGCAGTAATCAGAATAAAGAGCAGTCATGGAAAAAACGATGCAAAAGAAAGTATTCATCAAGACCTTCGGTTGTCAGATGAACGAGTACGACTCGGACAAGATGGCCGATGTGCTCAACGCGTCGGATGGGCTGGTAAAAACCGACCGCCCGGAAGACGCCGACGTGATCCTTCTGAATACGTGCTCGGTGCGCGAGAAAGCGCAGGAGAAAGTATTCTCCGACCTTGGTCGCCTGCGCGAACTCAAGCGCAACAACCCCGATCTGCTGATCGGCGTCGGTGGCTGCGTGGCGTCGCAAGAAGGCGCAGCCATCGTCAAACGTGCACCTTATGTCGATATGGTGTTTGGTCCGCAGACGCTGCACCGGCTGCCGGAGATGATCAGCCAACGCCGTTCCAGCGGCCATTCTCAGGTCGACATCAGCTTCCCCGAAATCGAAAAATTCGATCACATGCCGCCGGCCAAGGCAGAAGGTGCGACAGCGTACGTCTCGATCATGGAAGGCTGTAGCAAATATTGCAGTTATTGTGTGGTGCCCTATACGCGTGGGGAAGAAGTCTCGCGCCGCTTTGAGGACGTGCTGACCGAAGTAGCCGGGCTGGCCGAGCAAGGCGTCAAAGAAATCACGCTGCTGGGGCAGAACGTCAACGCCTTCCGCGGCCAGATGGGAGATGGCGAGATCGCCGACTTTGCGCTGCTGATCGAATACATCGCAGACATCCCGGGCATCGAGCGCATCCGCTTTGTCACCAGCCATCCGAAAGAATTCACGCAGCGCCTGATCGATACCTACGCCAAAGTACCAAAGCTGGTCGATCATCTCTATCTGCCGGCGCAGCATGGTTCGGATCGCATCTTGTCGGCCATGAAACGCGGCTACACCGTGCTGGAATACAAATCGGTGATCCGCCGCCTGCGCCAGGTACGCCCCAACATCACGATTTCGAGCGACTTCATCGTCGGCTTCCCGGGCGAAACCGACGCCGATTTCGAGGCCTTGATGAAACTGATCACCGATATCGGCTACGACAATAGTTTCAGCTTCCTCTTCAGCCCACGCCCGGGCACACCGGCCGCTAACTTACAGGACGACACGCCGCACGAAGTCAAACTGAAGCGACTGCAACATTTACAGGCTGTGATCGAGGAAAATATCGGCAAAATCAGTGCCGCGATGGTCGGTAGTGTGCAACGGATTCTGGTGGAAGGGCCGTCCAAGAAAAACCCGTCCGAACTGCAAGGCCGCACCGAGAACAACCGCGTGGTCAATATCGATGGCGGGCCCAATGGCGCGCGGCTGATCGGCCAGTTGATCGACGTCAGGATCACTGACACCTACACCTATACATTACGCGGCGAAATCGTGCTGGCAGAATGATGTCATGATGTCCGGCCGACTGCGCCGGACAAGCGAAGAAAAAGACGAACAGACGAACAGACGAACAGACGAACAGACGAACAGACGAACAGACGAACAGACAACCAGATAAGCACAGCACAGCTTGAAAACCAAAACTCCTACCCAGCCACATTATTTTATCCCGCAACCGCTCGACAATACGCGGTTGGCGCATCTATGCGGACCGCTGGATGAAAACCTGCGGCAGATTTCCGCGGCGCTGGATGTCTCGATTTTCCGTCGCGGCGATAAGTTCATTGCTGCCGGCAGCAATGCCGAACGCGCAGTGCAAATCCTCGACCAGTTTTACGCAATCGCCAACAAGGTGATTTCAGTCGACGAAATCCAGCTGGCGCTGGTCGAGCAGCGCGCCATGTTGGGGGTCGGAAAAAAACCCAAAGCGCTCAAGACAAACGACAGCCAGTCTGAGGCCGCCTCGCCCATCGATCCGGCCGAGGCCGACCTGACCGAGACCGATATCGAAAGCCCGGTTCTCAAGATCCGCCGCAGCGACCTGCGCGGCCGCACGCCGCACCAGAGCCAGTACATACGCTCGATCCTGGAGCACGACGTCACGCTTGGCATCGGCCCGGCCGGTACCGGCAAGACCTACCTGGCGGTGGCTTGTGCGGTCGACGCGCTGGAGCACGATGCGGTAAAGCGCATCGTGCTGACCAGGCCGGCCGTCGAAGCCGGCGAAAGGCTGGGCTTTCTGCCGGGCGACCTGGCGCAAAAAGTCGATCCCTATCTGCGCCCTTTGTATGACGCGCTGCACGATTTGCTGGGTTTCGACCGGACTCAGAAAATGTTTGAGAAGCAGGCAATTGAAATCGCACCGCTGGCTTATATGCGCGGTCGTACGCTGAACCATGCATTCATCATTCTGGACGAAGCGCAAAACACCACGCCGGAACAGATGAAGATGTTCCTGACCCGGATCGGCTTCGGCAGCAAGGCCGTGGTTACAGGCGACGTCACCCAGATCGACCTGCAGCGCGGCCAGAAAAGCGGCCTGATCGATGCCATGAACATCCTCAAGGATGTGCGCGGCATCGCCTTTACCCGATTCAACAGCAGCGACGTGGTGCGTCATCCGCTGGTGGCGCGCATTGTCGACGCATATGAAACAGCATCGCAGGCGGCACCGGCGGCTTCCACGCATGGCGTGATCGACGCCGCCACACCGCCGACCAAACTCGCCGCGCCGGTCCTGACCGGCATTACCAAGACAGCTCGCAGCCGCCATGCCGCAAAAAAATAAACTCTCGTTATCGGTCCAATATCCCGATCCACGCCTCAAAGATATCGTCACACGGCGGCAATTGCGGCGTTGGGTCCAGGCCGCGCTGCTGGCGCCGGCAGAGCTGACCTTGCGCTTTGTCGATACCGACGAAGGCCGCAGCCTGAACCGCGACTATCGCGGCAAGGACTACGCCACCAATGTGCTGACCTTTGCCTATTCGGCAGATCAGTATCAGAGTCAGGATCAGGATTTCAGTGCAGGCCAGAGCGAAGATGACGGCATCACCCGGGCCGATATCATTTTCTGTACCGACGTGCTGGAGCGCGAAGCAGTGGAGCAGCGCAAGTCGGTGGAGCAACACACAGCGCATCTGGTCGTGCATGGTGTGCTGCATGCGCAAGGCTACGACCATGAGGACGATGCAGAAGCCGCCGAAATGGAAAACCTGGAAATTGAGATATTAGAGGCGCTGGGCTGGCCCAATCCTTACGCAGACAGATAAACATCCTGTCACCCCTGCCCGATAAAAACCTGCCACTGCTATCCTCGCATCCTTACATTCGGCTAACAGCAATACGTTATCCGGCAGGTAAGAGCCCACCTCATCGTGCCTGCTCGCGGCAGGCGCCCCCTCCTCCGGCAACAACCAGAAATCGTTTCACTGCCCTGCTCGGTATCGGCGTCGTCAGATTCTCACAGGGCCGCCACTGCACAGAGTTGTTTAAGATGACCAGCAGCAGCATTCAAGTCGGGGCCAAACGGCATGGCAGCAATTACGCTATCTGTCGCCTTTGCTCCAGCGACACGACCTGACGATTGAATTAAAAATCCCCCGCACTGACTTTATATTAAGAATAGCCACGCACAGCATAACCAGCTGGCGACAGCTAGCTGAGGGCATGCTCAGATTTAGCTGTATTTTTATTACCAAAATAAAATTACTTATCGCCCGGAATGTGGCATTTCTTATAATTAATTGCTTTTATGTTATGTACAATCTTCAAATGCGCGCTACAAATAAGTTTATGATAAACTCATGTAATGAATCGGCTTGGTGCGCGACTAAGCACCATGAAAAGGTCATTGCTAAGCCAACGGTGCCAATGTTGAAGTCAACCATGCTGCGCATATTGACAACCACACTCCTTACACAGGCGGCCTAAATGTCATCTATCGTCGAAAAAAGATCGTCCATCCGATCTGGCTACGCGTCACGCACTGGCTCAACGCACTGGCTGTGATTATCATGATCCTTAGTGGCTGGCGCATCTACAACGCATCGCCGATTTTTCCGTTCCGCATCCCCAATGAATGGACGCTCGGCGGCTGGCTTGGCGGTGCGTTGCAGTGGCACTTTGCAGCGATGTGGCTGCTGTTTTTTAACGGTCTGATTTATCTGCTGTTGAATGCCGGAAGCGGCCGCCTGTGGAAGAAATTTTTTCCGTTAAGGCCGGTCGATGTCGCCACCGACATGCTCAAGGCGCTCACCGGAAAACTGCAGCATCAGGCGCTGGATAAATACAACGCCGTGCAAAAGCTGGCATATGTCTCGGTCATTCTGGATTTGATACTGCTGTTGGTGTCCGGCCTGGCGATCTGGAAATCAGTACAGTTTCCATTGCTGCGCGAGTTGCTGGGCGGCTTCGACAATGCGCGCGTCGTGCACTTCTGCGCGATGGCCTTTCTGGTCGCATTCATGGTAGTGCACATCGTCATGGTGGCCCTAGTGCCACGCACGCTGCTGGCCATGCTACGCGGCCGTTGAGGAAAAATCATGATCAAGAAAAGCCTTCACGTACCGTCGCAACTCGACGCCGAATCAATCCTCAAAGATGCACGCCGCGAATTGGCGCTGCCGTCACGCCGCCTGTTCGCCAAACGCGCGCTCACCTTGGGCGGCCTGTCGCTGCTGACCGGCTGCAATATCACCGACCAGGCCTCGGTCAATCGGCTGCTTGAGCGCATCTCGCGAATCAACGACGGCGTTCAGGGCTGGCTGTTCGATCCTAAACGGCTGGCACCGACTTATACCCAGGCAGAGATGACTCGACCGTTTCCGTTCAACGCGTTCTACGGCATTGACGAAGTGCCGGAAATCGATGCTGCCGACTATCAACTGGAGATCAGCGGACTGGTCAGCAACAAGCGTCCCTGGAGACTCGAACAATTGCACAAGCTGCCACAGAACGAACAAATTACCCGCCATATCTGCGTGGAAGGATGGAGCGCCATCGGCCGTTGGGGCGGCGTGCCGTTTTCCTATTTTCTGCAACAAATCGGTGCCGACCTGAGCGCCAAATACATCGCATTCAAATGTGGCGACGATTACCACACCAGCATCGACATGCCGACTGCCCTGCATCCGCAAACCCAGCTCACCCTGACCTATGACGGCGAAATCCTGCCGGCCAAATACGGCTTCCCAATGAAGCTGCGGATGCCGACCAAGCTCGGTTACAAGAATCCGAAACACATCGTATCTATAGAAGTAACAAACAAGTACCCCGGCGGTTACTGGGAAGACCAAGGGTACAACTGGTTCGGCGGTTCCTGAAGGCTGGCTTTGCAACCTACTGCTCGACTCAATCTCGGGACTAAGATGCTCACCGCACCTGCGTACGGTTGCGCTTCTCTTGCCGACCTTGAGCCGCTCGCTACGGTTGCAAAGCCAGCCGACTTGCCTGCTGAGTTCTAACGGCGCTTTTGCCACTTTTAACTGGAGATTTAAAATGAAGAAAAGCCTCACAATCCTGTTGGTTACCGGCCTGATGATGACTGCTGGCGGCGCTTTCGCCCAAGATACGATGTCCAAAGATGCAATGTCCAAAGATGCAATGTCCAAAGACGCAATGTCCAAAGATGCAATGTCCAAAGATGCAATGTCCAAAGATGCAATGTCCAAAGATGCAATGTCCAAAGATGCAATGTCCAAAGATGCAATGGGCAAGGACGGTATGGCTAAAGATGAAATGAAGAAATAATTATCTTTATTGCAAAAAAAGCGGGCGCTGCTAACTAGCAGTGCCCGCTTTTTTCATGTTGGAATGCGCGCATCGAACTACAATATGACGCACCAGAGATCGGCGTTTCGTCGTCCTGTCACATATTTGTTGTATCCTATTGCTTCCTCAACAATGTACCCCCAAGGCTAACGCCATATGCCAGAGCACCCTAGTAGCGTCAAATCATTTGACGCTAAACCACACCGGTCACTATTCGAACGCCTGACCGCACTAATTTCCCCTGAACCTGAAAATCGCGCCGAGCTGCTCGACGTGCTGCAAGATGCGCACGAGCGCAATCTGATCGATGCCGATGCGCTGTCGATGATCGAAGGCGTGTTTCAGGTTTCCGATCTGTCTGCCCGCGACATCATGATTCCGCGTTCGCAAATGGACATGATCGACGTCACCAAGCCGATCGAGGACTGGATGCCGGAAGTCCTCTCGACCGCTCACTCGCGCTTTCCTGCTGTCGATGGCGAACGCGACAAGGTAATCGGCATCCTGCTCGCCAAGGATTTGCTGCGCTATTACGCCGAAGATTCGTTCGATGTGCGGGACATGCTGCGCCCGGCGGTATTCATCCCTGAATCGAAGCGACTCAACGTGCTGCTGCGCGACTTCCGCGCCAACCGCAATCACATGGCTATCGTGGTCGACGAATACGGCGGCGTGGCCGGCCTGATCACGATTGAAGACGTGCTCGAACAGATCGTCGGCGACATCGAGGACGAATACGATTTCGACGAAGAAGAAGACAACATCCTGGCCATCCGCGACGGCGATCACGGCGGCCGTTGGCGCGTCAAGGCACTGACCGAGATCGAGCAGTTCAACGACACGCTTGAGACGGCACTGGTTGATGAAGATGTCGATACCATCGGCGGCTTAGTCGCCAATCATCTGGGCCGCGTGCCGCGCAAGGGTGGCGAATTCACAATCGACAATGTACGCTTTGAAGTACTGCGCGCCGACGCTCGCCAGGTCCATGTCTTGCTGGTTGAAAAACTGCAGGATGCAGCGCCGGAAGAGTCCTGACTCAGTACCCGCTTTGGGAAGCCTCCAGGCTTCCCAAAGCGCAGCAAAAAACCAATCTTGCCACTCCCCCGCCTATGCATTTTCGCCAGATCCGCCTTCCAAGACTGTCCTTGCTGCTGCCGCTGGCGGCCCTGACCGGCGCCATTAATGTGTTCGCCTTCGCACCTTACGGCCTGTGGCCGCTGCAACCGCTGACCTTAGCATTGCTGATCGTCTGCATTAACCGCGTCGACAGCGTCAAAAAAGCCGCGCTGGCGGGCTGGGCCTACTGCTTCGGCTGGGTCGCGCACGGGGTTTACTGGATTTACATTTCTCTGCACGATTACGGCGGCCTGCCGGGCTGGTTGTCAGCACTTGCAGTGGCGCTGCTGGCGCTGGCGATGGCGCTTTACACAGCCTTGAGCGCCGCACTAGCGCTGTGGCTCAAGCGCCGCTGGGCCGCCTCGTCGCTGCTGCTGGCACTGGCGATCTTCCCGGCCCTGTGGGGCCTGACCGAATGGCTGCGCGGCTGGCTGTTCAGCGGTTTCCCATGGCTGATTTCTGGCTATGCCCACACTGGCAGTCCATTGGCCGGTTTCGCGCCGCTGGTCGGGGTGTATGGCATCGGCAGCATTGCGGCAGTCATCGCCGGCTGCCTGGCATTGCTGCCGCAGCGCCGCTGGCCGGCGATCGTCGTATTACTGACCCTTTGCGCCGGCTTCGGACTGTCTCGGATCGACTGGACCGTACCAAGCGGCCAGCCGATCTCGGTACGCCTGTTGCAAGGTAACGTAGCGCAAGAAGAAAAATTCGACGGCACCAAGATCGACAGCAGCCTGCGCCTGTATGCCGACATGATCCGCGCCGCGCCGGCTGACCTGGTCGCCACCCCGGAAACCGCGATACCGATTCTGCAGACCCAACTGCCGCCCGATTTCCCTGCCGCGCTGGCAGCCTTCTCGCAGCAAAGCGGCAGCCATATCGCGTTGGGTATTCCATACATCGACGGCCCCAACCGCTATGCCAACAGCGTCATCGGGATTGCCCCGCAGGGCAACAGCGCCAGCCACCCCGGATTTCGCTACGATAAGCAGCATCTGGTGCCGTTCGGCGAATTCGTACCGTTCGGCTTTCGCTGGTTTGTCGACATGATGCACATTCCGCTCGGCGACTTCACCCCCGGCGCGCCGGTGCAGGCTCCGTTCGCGGTAAAAGACCAGTGGGTGCTGCCCAACATCTGCTACGAAGATTTGTTCGGCGAAGAGATCGCCCGGCAATTGGCGGCCACGATGGCTTCCGGCACGCCGACAGCGACTATGTTGCTGAACATGTCGAATATCGCCTGGTTCGGCGATACCATAGCGCTGGCACAGCATTTGCAAATTTCACAAATGCGCAGCCTGGAAACCAGACGCCCGATGCTGCGGGCGACCAACACCGGCACGACAGCGGCAATCGATCCGCACGGCAATGTCAGCGCGCAACTGCCGCCCTATATCCGCGGTACGCTGGCGACGACGGTGCAAGGCTATAGCGGCAGCACGCCGTATATCCTGTTCGGCAACCGCTTGTTGCTGGCCGCCGCGCTGTTGATGCTGTTGGGCAGTTGGTGCTGGAGTTGCTGGCGGAGTCGGCGCCGCCAGGCATTGCGCTCAGGATCGCGCTCAAGCGCGGCATCAAGCTAAGCCCCAAGCTCAACCTTGAGCAAGACACCAAGCCCGGCCGAGCTACATAAAGCAAGCAAAACCCGCTAAAATCGTGGCTTTTGGCGCGCTCCTCTTTGCGCCCCATGTTTCGCTACTTAATTGGCTGGATATTTAGCGATACCAACCGGCACTTTGCCGCATAGAAAAGCAACAAACGATGCTGACATTCCAACAAATCATTCTCAAATTGCAAGATTATTGGGATGCACAGGGCTGCGCCCTGCTGCAACCCTACGACATGGAAGTCGGCGCCGGCACCTCGCACACCGCGACCTTCCTGCGCGCCATCGGCCCAGAGCCTTGGCGCGCCGCCTATGTGCAGCCGTCGCGCCGTCCGAAGGACGGCCGCTACGGCGAAAATCCTAACCGCCTGCAGCACTACTATCAATACCAAGTCGTGCTCAAGCCGGCGCCGGAAAACATCCTCGACCTGTATCTCGGCTCGCTCGAAGCGCTCGGGCTCGATCTCAAACGCAATGACGTGCGTTTTGTCGAAGATGACTGGGAAAATCCTACTCTGGGTGCCTGGGGCCTGGGCTGGGAAGTCTGGCTCAACGGCATGGAAGTAACCCAGTTCACTTATTTCCAGCAAGTCGGCGGCCTCGATTGCAAGCCGGTGCTGGGCGAGATCACCTACGGCATCGAGCGGCTGGCGATGTATTTGCAGGGCGTGGGAAATGTCTACGACCTGGTCTGGACCGAGTGGGTCGAACATGGCGTCAAAAAAACCTTGCGGTATGGCGACGTTTTCCACCAGAACGAAGTCGAACAATCGACCTACAATTTCGAATACGCCAACACCGAATTCCTGTTCCCCTTGTTCGGCAACTACGAAGCCGAGGCCAAACGCCTGCTGGCGGTGCCGCTAGCGCTGCCAGCCTATGAAATGGTATTGAAAGCGGCGCACACCTTCAATCTGCTGGATGCGCGCGGCGCGATCTCGGTCACCGAGCGGGCGGCCTACATGGGCCGCATCCGCAACCTGTCGCGGGCGGTGGCGCAAGCCTATTACGACTCGCGGGCCAAGCTCGGCTTCCCGATGTGGGAAATCACGCCGGACAATGCCGATCTGTTACTGAAAGAATTTGGAGATGAATACATGGCGGCAGTAGCGCAGCGCGCAGGGGGAGCAGCATGAAGGAGATGCTTTTGAGTCAGACCCTGTTAATCGAAATTTTCACTGAAGAACTGCCGCCGAAAGCGCTGGCAAAACTCGGCGACGCCTTTGCCAGCGCTATTTTCAGCGGCTTGAAAGCGCACGACTTCCTCGATGACGGCGCACTCGCCACCGCATTTGCCACCCCGCGCCGCCTGGCCGTTGCCATCAGCAATGTGCGCGCCACCTCGCCCGACAAGACCATGCGCGAAAAAGTGCTGCCGGTCTCAGTAGCACTGGATGCTGAAGGCAAGGCAACTGCGCCGCTGGTGAAGAAACTGGCGGCACTGGCAGCACAAACCGGCGCTGCGGTGATCACCCCGAGCGACCTGGAACGTGCAGCCGACGGTAAAAATGAGAGCCTGTTCTATCGCTACACTGCCAAAGGCGTGGCGCTGCAACACGGCCTGCAGACGGTACTGGAAGATACCGTTGCCATGCTGCCGATCCCCAAGGTCATGAGTTACCAACGTCAGCATGGTCACGCGGCCGGCCAGACCGTGCGCTTTGTGCGCCCGGCGCACCGCCTGCTGGCGCTGCATGGCGAACACATCTTGCCGCTCACCTTGCTCGGACTGGATGCCGATCGCCTCACTGAGGGCCATCGTTTCCTGTCACAAGGCGAAATCGCGATTACCGATGCCGACAGCTATGCGGCGACGCTGGCTGATGCCGGCAAGGTTATCGCCAGTTTCACCGAGCGCAAGGAAAAGATCCGTGGCGCACTGCTGGAAACCGCCGCCGACCAGGTATTGATGCCCGAAGCGCTGCTCGATGAAGTCGCCGCGCTGGTCGAATGGCCGGTGGTGTACACCTGTAAATTCGAAGACGAATTCCTCAGCGTACCGCAGGAATGTCTGATCCTGACGATGCAGACCAACCAGAAATATTTTGCGTTGACCGACAACGCCGGCAAGTTGCGCTCGCGCTTTCTGATCGTGTCCAACCTGGCCACCGACGCGCGACAATACATCATCGAAGGCAACGAGCGCGTGGTGCGCCCGCGCCTGTCGGACGCTAAATTTTTCTTTGAACAAGACAAGAAAAAGAAGTTGGCTGAGCGCGTGCCGCTGCTGGCCAACGTGGTCTATCACAACAAACTCGGCGACCAGTTGCAGCGTACCGAACGCGTCAAGGCATTGGCGGTGGTCATCGCCAAGCTGCTCGGCGGCGACGTTGCGCTGGCCGAACGCGGCGCCCTGTTGGCCAAGGCTGATCTATTGACTGACATGGTCGGTGAGTTCCCTGAGTTGCAAGGCATCATGGGCAACTATTACGCGCGTCACGATGGCGAAGCCGATGAAGTCGCGCAAGCCGTCTCAGAACATTACCAGCCGCGCTTCGCCGGCGATGCCTTGCCGGCTACCGGCACCGGCACCGCGGTGGCGCTGGCTGACAAACTGGAAACCCTGATCGGCATCTGGGGCATCGGCCTGCAGCCGACCGGCGACAAGGACCCGTTTGCGCTGCGCCGCCATGCGTTGGGCATCCTGCGCATGCTGCTGGAAAAACGCCTGCCGGTGGCGCTGTCGCAGTTGCTGGCGAACGCCGCCCGGCAATTCGCCGGTAATCCCAACTTCAAGGATCCGGGCAGCGATGTATTGCCGTTCCTGTATGACCGCCTGCGCGGATTGCTGCGCGAGCGCGGTTATGCGCAGAACGAAATCGAAGCGGTGGTTGCACAGCAACCGGACCGTCTCGATAACATCATCGAACGCCTTGATGCGGTGCAAGCATTTGCCGCGCTGCCGGAAGCCGAAGCACTGGCAGCCGCCAACAAGCGCATCACCAACATCCTGAAGAAAACTGAAGGCGCCGGTAGCACGGTGAGCACCGAACTGCTGCGCGACAATGCCGAACAAGCATTGTTTGCAGCGATGAATGCCATCAAGCCAGATGTCGATGCGGCATTTGCCAACGGCGATTTCAGCACTGCATTGAAAGCCCTGGCGCAGCTGCGGCAAAACGTCGACGGCTTCTTCAATGACGTCATGGTGATGGCGGGCGACGAGCAGTTGCGTAACAACCGCCTGGCGTTGCTGTCGAACCTGCACGTGATGCTGAATCAGGTCGCCGACATTTCCAAGCTGGCCGCATAACCGTATCGCGAACCCTTATGAAACTGATCATCCTCGACCGCGACGGCGTCATCAACCAGGATTCCGACGCCTTCATCAAATCTCCTGATGAATGGGTGCCAATCAAGGGTTCTCTGGAGGCTATCGCGCGCCTCAATCAGGCCGGATACCGGGTAGTGGTAGCAACCAACCAATCGGGCATTGCACGCGGACTGTTCGATATGCCGACGATGATAGCGATCCATCAAAAAATGCATGATGCCGCCCAGCAGGTCGGTGCAGAAATCGATGCGATCTTCTTTTGCCCACATGCCGCCGACGACAGTTGCGATTGCCGCAAACCCAAGCCCGGCATGTTCCACGATATCGGCAAGCGTTTCGATCTCAGCCTGCGTGGCGGCGTAGCGACCGCCGGCGATTCCCTGCGCGACCTGCAGGCTGGCTTTATCGCAGGTTGTGCGCCGTATCTGGTACTGACCGGCAAAGGTGAAAAGACCCGCGAAAAGGGCGGCCTGCCACCTAGTACGCTGGTCTATCCTGACCTGGCCGCGGTAGTTGATTTTTTATTGAGGAAACCGGTGGAATTATCGGTTTGATCGCCTTGATTTAGTCGCCTTGATTTAGTCGCCTTGATTTAGTCGCGTTGGTTTAGTCGCGTTGGTTTAGTCGCGTTGGTTTAGTCGCGTTGGTTTAGTCGCCTTGGTTTTCTGGAGTTGAGTTGAGCGCGCCGGGAAGATCATGGATCACTCTCTCAACGTCATTCCCGCGCACGCGGGAACCCCTTTTTATCAGCAACCTGCATCTGCCGCCAACGCAGCGATGACCAGGTTCTGATATGTTTAGAATTATCTGGAGCCTGAATGTCACGTTTTTTCCTGTTTCTGCGTTCGTTGCTGTTCTTCCTGTTAATGACGGTCCTGACTGTGGTCTGGTCGTTGGCATGCATCCTGTTTGCACCGTTCCCATACGCGCGCCGTTATTACCTGACTTCGCGCTGGAACGTGGCGGTGATCTGGATGGCCAAAGTCATCTGCGGCATTCGCTATCAGGTCAAGGGCATGGAGAATTTTCCTGATACGCCAGCGATTGTACTGAGCAAGCATCAGTCGGCCTGGGAAACGATTTTTCTATTACCGATGACCCCGCGCCCGCTGGTGTTCGTGTTCAAGAAATCACTCACCTACATTCCGTTTTTTGGCTGGGGCATCGCTCTGCTGCGTATGATTCCGATTGATCGCAGCAACGGCCGCGACGCCTTTGCGCAAGTGGCGGTGCAAGGTCGCAAGCGGCTGGCAGACGGCCAGTGGATCATCATGTTCCCGGAAGGCACCCGCATTCCGGTAGGCCAGAGCGGAAAATACAAGAACGGCGGGACCCGCCTCGCTGTCGAAACCAACACCCCGGTGGTGCCAATCGCGCAGAATGCGGGCGAGTGCTGGCCAAAGAATGCCTTCATCAAGCAACCCGGACTCATCACGGTCTCGATCGGCAAGCCGATTTACCCGGAAAACCTGGATAGCAGCGAATTGATGGCCAAGGTGGAAAATTGGATAGAATCGGAAATGCGGGTTATTTCACCGCATGTTTATAAAAAGTAATATTCATCTGAATCCAGCCGCCATTGAAACTATTGCATCAAAAGCCTCCGCAACCTCGCCTCGGGCCAGATGGTCGGCCCCAGGGAGAGTTGCCGCAGCAACTGGCGTTGCAACTGGATTTCTTTGTCGACGAGCGGACGCTGTTGACACCCGGCGCTGATTTGCAGCCTGCCCCGCCGGATCTGCATCCGCCGGCAATTCAGCAAAGCCCGCAAGCAGAAGTACCAACCGCGTTGGCACCGGGGAAACGCCGCCTGCAGATTGGCGAACATGTGCTCGATTACACTCTGTTGCGCTCTAAACGGCGCTCCATCGGCTTTGTGATCAGCGATGATGGCTTGCGTGTCACCGCCCCCAAATGGGTCACGCTGAACGATATCGAGCTCGCCATCCGTGAAAAAAAACGCTGGATATTAACCAAACTGGGCCAATACCGCGAGCGCTCAACCCGCCGCATGCAGCCGCAAATGCAATGGCGAGACGGCGCAACCCTGCCCTACCTCGGCCGCAGCATCACCTTGCGCATCCATGCCACCCAACGCGCCGGAATTCACTTTGATGAGGCGGCAAACCAGCTCATCGTCTGCCTGCCGGCTGATGCCGCCGAACAGCAATTGAAGGACCGGGTGTTGGGCTGGCTGCAACTGGAAGCCAAGCGCGTATTCAGCGAACGCCTGCCGCTGTATGCGGAAAAACTCGGCGTGACCTATAAATCGTTTGCGTTGTCGTCGGCCACTACCCAATGGGGCTCCTGCACCTCCGACGGCAAGATCCGGCTGAACTGGCGGTTGATGCATTTTGCCCTGCCGCTGATCGACTACGTCATCGCCCACGAACTGTCACACCTGCGCGAAATGAACCATAGCCCACGCTTCTGGGCCACCGTACAATCCATCTTCCCTGAATTTGAGACGGCCCGTAAAACCTTGCGCGACAGCGCGCAGGAAACACTGTCGGTTTTTTAGCAAATGCCTGACGGCTTTGCTGCCCGACGATGTACAGCCAATATTGCCAACACGATGTAAGATAACGCACCAGGCTGACTGCGTGGATTCGTAGCGTCGATTGATGGTTTAGATTCATGACATGGATTGTCGATCTGAATTTACGAATGCGATGCGCCACGGCGAGCTGCAAGGAGTCGCAAGAAGTCGCAATTTCGCTTGGCGATGTCGCTCAGCACAGTATTGCCCACACATTACCCTTCCCAACTTTAGAGAAAAATATACGTATCCTCCATACCATGCTGCGCGGCGGCAACCTGCAACGTTCTATCGATTTCTACACCAAGGTGCTCGGCATGAAACTGCTGCGTACCAATGACAATCCTGAATACAAGTACACGCTGGCCTTCGTCGGCTACGGCAGCAATCCGGATCATGCAGAACTTGAACTGACCTATAACTACGGCGTCGAAAACTATGAGCAAGGCACCGCTTTCGGGCATTTGGCGGTGGCGGTGGCGGATGCCTACAAAGCCTGTGCCGATGTCAAGGCACAGGGCGGCAACGTGACGCGTGAAGCTGGCCCGGTCAAAGGTGGCAGCACCGTCATCGCATTTGTCCAGGACCCGGACGGCTACAAGATCGAGCTGATTGAACGCAAAGCCGGGAATGGCGCCAGCCAGAAGTTATAACCCTGCCGCAGCGGTTTATACGTTGGCGGACCAGGCGTTCGCCAGCGCTACGAAACGCTCCATCGGCAGCGCTTCCGGCCGCGCCTGCGGATCGACGCCGGCATCGATCAATTGGCTCTCGCTGAACATGCCGGCCAGGCAATTGCGGATCACCTTGCGGCGCTGGCTGAACGCTTTCAACACCACCGCCTCCAGCGTCAGTTGATCGCATGCCAGCGGCTGGGCAATCGGAATCATCCGCACAATCGCCGACTCAACCCGCGGCGGCGGATCGAATGCGGTTGGCGGCACAACAAACAGCAACTCCATGTGGTAGCGCCATTGCAGCATGACGGATAGCCTTCCAAAGGCTTTGCTGCCGGGCTGCGCAACCATGCGCTCGACGACTTCTTTTTGCAACATGAAATGCTGGTCCTGTACCTGCGGCGCAATCTCGGTCAGGTGAAACAGCAACGGGCTGGAGATGTTGTATGGCAGGTTGCCTACCACCCGCAATTTCTTGTCGCCGGCCAGCGCGATGCTACTAAAATCAAACTTGAGTGCGTCGGCGGAATGGACATGCAGCCGTGCTGGATCAAAGTTTTTTTGCAGCCGCGCGACCAGGTCGCGGTCTAGCTCGACGACATGCAATTGCTTGAGCGATTCCAGCAACAGGCGTGTCATGGCAGCCAGACCTGGGCCGATTTCGACCATGTTGTCATCGGCTTGCGGATCAATCGCACTGATGATGTTGAAGAGGACGGTGTCGTCCGTCAGGAAATTCTGGCCGAAGCGTTTGCGAGCGATGTGTTTCGTCATTTTTTCTTTAAAATCTATTGTCCGAAATTTTTGTTGATCAGGTTTTCGGAATCATTACTTATTGCATTTTTGGCGGCGAATGCTATCGCTGCTCGGCGCCACTCATTATGCAGAAATAGCGGGCCCGCCCACTGCTCACTACGCACCATGCAGTGAAATTTGGGCAGCTTTTTTCGCGGCCTGCTGCGAAAATTACTCTGATCCGATCTCGAAAATTCAAATTAAAGCCAGCCGCGTCTGCCCGCCAGCACCATCTGCGCCGCGCTGTCGAGTGCGGCCAGCATGCTGCCGTGGTCGGCCCGGCCCAATCCCGCGGCAGCCAGGTCAAGGGCGGTGCCGTGGTCCACTGAGGTACGGATAAACGGCAGGCCCAGCGTTATGTTGATACCGTGGCCGAAGCTGGCGTATTTCAGCACCGGCAAACCCTGATCGTGATACATGGCCAACACGCAATCGGCATCGGCCAGATATTTTTGCTGGAATAAGGTGTCGGCGGGATATGGCCCGCTGACGGCAATGCCCCTTGCCTTGGCGGCGTCCAGCACCGGCGTGATAACGTCAATTTCTTCGCGGCCCAGATAACCGCCTTCGCCTGCGTGCGGGTTCAAGCCGGTGACCAGGATGCGCGGCTGCTTCAGGCCGAATTTTTTTTGCAGATCGACGTGCAGGATATCGATAGTGCGGCTCAGGCCATCAAAACTGATGGCCGCGGGTACGTCCTTCAATGCCAGATGCGTGGTCGCCAGCGCAACGCGCAACGGCGGCGTTGTCCTGTAGGTTGCCAGCATCATCACCACTTGCGGGGTAGCGCTACGTTGCGCCAGGTATTCGGTGTGGCCGGTGAACGGCACGCCGGCGTCGTTGATGGTGCTTTTCTGCAGCGGTGCGGTAACGACGCCGTCGAAAACTCCTTGCAGCGCGCCATCTATGGCGAGATCGAGAGTGCGCAATAGCGCCCGGCCGTTAAGTGCATCGAGCTGCCCGGGACGCACATGCGCATCCAATTGACAGTCAATCACGGCCACCCGGTCAGGGCCAAAATTCGGCAAGCCATTGTTACGCAGCGCTTGCTGCGACAACGCCACCAAACGAATTTGCGGGTCGATCTCGGCGGCGATCATGGCCAGAAAAGCCGCATCGCCAATCAACACGCTGTTGATATCGGCGCGACGTTCCCATGCTGCACGGATCGATACTTCCGGACCGATACCGGCCGGCTCACCGCATGTGACCGCTAGTATCGGCCGGGACCGCGCAGCAGCAGCAGCGCTTGCAAAGTGCTCAGACATTGCTCATCCCCGATAGCGGCTCAATCACGCCTTGCAAGCACTGCAACCACTGCAACACAAGCAATCAGCGATCATCGTTGCGATATTCCACATACGTGCTGTCGCGCAGCTGGCGCAACCATTCGTTAGTGGCCTCTTCGGTCTTGCGTTCGCGAATTGCAATCCGCGCAGCAAGGCGCTGGCGTTCTTTCGAGACATCATTGGTCTTGCGCTCAAGCACTTGAATCAGGTGATAGCCGAACGGTGTTTCGATCGGCTCACTGATTTGACCAGGTTTCAACGCATCCATGGCGCGTTCGAACTCCGGCACCGTATCGCCGGCATAAACCCAACCGAGATCGCCGCCTTTGGATGCGGAGAGATCGTTCGAATATTGCTTGGCCAGATCGTCGAACTTTGCTGCGTTGTTGTCTATCCGTTCCTTCAAGTCAAGCAGGCGACGACGTGCATCGGCAGCTGTCACGGTTGGCGTCACCTTGATCAGAATATGACGTACATGAATCTGCTGAATCGCTGCGGCGGCGGTGTCGGTCGGTGCGGCGGCAGCTGCGCGCTTATTGACCAGCTTGATGATATGAAAACCGTTAGCACTCTTGATAATCGGCGATACCTGGCCTGGGCTCAGATTGGCCACCGCTTCGACAAACAACGATGGCAGACGATCCTGCGGCCGCCACCCCATATCACCGCCGGTCAGCGCATCGCTGGAATCTGAATAAGCAGCAGCGATGGAGGCGAAATTTCCGCCTGACTTGATTTGCTGCATGGCTTCCTCGGCGCGTTTGGCGCGCTGGGCAATCTGGGCAGCGCTGGCGTTCTCCGGCACCTGAATCAGGATTTGTGTCAGATCAAGTTCCTGGGCTGCTTGCTTGTTGCTGGCTTCGGCAGCCAGATAATTATCAACCTCAGAATCTGAAATCTGGATCTTGTTGTCGACTTCGCGCTCACGCAGGCGTTGCAGCAAGATTTCGCGACGAATTTCCTCGCAGAAAGATGGGTAGGGGATATTGTCACGCTCCAGTTGACTCTGGAAATTGGCCATCGACATCTTGTTCTGCTCGGCAATGCGGCTGATCGCCCGATCCAGAACGACGTCGTCAACAACGATGCCGTTCTCTTTCGCCAATTGCACTTCTGCGCGCTCCAGGATCATGCGCTCCAGCAATTGCTTCTGTAGCTCAGCCACCGGCGGTAGTTCAATATTTTGCGCCTTCATGCGTTGTACCACGTCACGCATACGCGAGGCCAACTCTTGTTGAGTAATCACGTCGGTATTGACCACCGCGGCGATGGCATCGACGGTCTGCGCAGCGGCAGCACTGGCAGCGCTCGGCTTGAGCGGCGCAGCAGCACTGGTCGGCGCCAGCAAAGGCGGCGTCGGCTGAGCCACCGCACCCTGTGCCCAAGCGCCGGTGGCGCTAGCCGACAACAACGAAAAAACGATTGCCGCGAGTTGAGTTTGATTGGTTTTACGCATAATTGGAAAAACGTTCATAAGTGAAAATGACGGGTTCAACGGCTAATGAATGAGTCGGGCTGGTTAATGTTTTGATAACCTGGAACGCTACTGCGTAGCGCTTGCAGCGGATTAGATCCAAGACTCGACAAACCATTCAACTCAAGTTGCAGAAATATACCTGTAGTCGTACGGGTTGACGATGTCGGCGTGCGCTGGCCCACTACCCGAAAAACCCAGCAATCGGCCTTATATTCGAGTCCCAGCAGGCTTTGTCCGACTGTTTTTTCCTGCGAGGAATAGCTGACACGGCCAACGCCATACCAGCGGCGCGACAACGGCCATTGCGCGGACAGATCAAACTGCTTCAGATAGCGGTTTTCCGGGTCAAGCGGGTCAGTGTTCGTATGGTCCAGCTGATAAGAAAAATTGATCACTTTCTTGGGGCCCGGCTGCCATTTGATAGTCGAACTCGCGCGTACCCACTGGTTGTTGCTTTGACTGTACTGGATGGTATCGTCCAAACTCAGCGACTGCGTAACCTGGCCGCCGGCCGACAACAACAAATCGGAACGACTGGTGGTAATGGTATCGGTCGGTCCCAGCGCCACGCGCGGCTGGGTAAAATACAGACGCTGACCGATCCCGAGACGCAAACGCTCTAAGCCGGATTCCTGGATAAAACGCGATACCAATGCGACCGTCAGTTGATTCGCATCGCTGATGCGGTCGTGGCCGGTGTGGCGATTTTCAGTAAAAATCTGGGCGAAATTGAAATCGGCGACGCCGCTGTCGAACAGTGGATATTGCGTCTGATCGCGGTACGGCGTGCGCACATAGAATAAACGCGGTTCCAGAGTTTGGGTAAGTGGATTACCCCAGAAGTTCGTATCGCGCTCAAAAGTCAGGCCGGCATCGAGTGACAATGTCGGCAGCACCCGGCTGAAATCATTCGCCAACACCGAGGTACCTGGTGCCGTCGGCGCATTCGGTACGCCCAGTTTGTTTGGCGTAATGTTATAGGAAGTCGCATCCAGCTGAATCTTTGGCGTGATGAAATAGCCGGGACGGATGATCGGATAAGACAGTTGCGGATTGATATAGATCCGTTCGCCTCCGAGCGGCATCAGGGTGCTGCTGGCCTGCGAGATGCCGGTAGCTGTCGGGAAATCGTACTGGCTGTTCCAGAAGCGCGCATATTGCGCATTCACGGTCCAGTCGAATCCATAAATATCCGGCTTACCGGCGGTCAGCGTAATTTGCGGCAAGCGGTCATAGGGCTGGCTAATCGTGGGCAGCCCGCTGGAATTGAAATCCTGCAGCACCTGATAACGCGAGGCCAGCGCCGCCACACTCCAGAAAGACCCGCTGTAATTCAGATCGAATTCGCGGTTCAGCAGACGTGTCGAACTTTGCGTAATGGAACGCGAAAAATCGTCGGGATAATTGTTATCCGATGCAAAATTGACGTTCCAGCCCATCGTCAGTCCGGGCGCCAGTGTCTGCGTATGAATGGACTGCAGCGCGTAGCGGTCGGTCTTGGTGAGCATGTCATGCGGCAAGAACTCGGTCTTGGTTTCACCGCTGTAACCAGCGCCCAGGTAGCGCGCATCGGCACCCAGTTGCAAGCCGCGTTGCGTGATGATGTTCGGGTACAACGTCAGATCGCGATTAGGGGCGATATTGAAATAATAAGGGAGATTGAACTCCAGGCCGCCATTGTTGGTACTGCCGACGATCGGCGGCAAAATGCCGGACTGACGTTCACTCGAGAGCAGGAACGACATGCTCGGCGCACCCAGAATCGGCACGCTCTTGAAATACAGGATGCCGTTATGCGCGACCCCTTCACCGAGGCCGCTATCGATATCCAGTTTGCTCGATTTGATGTACCAGTCCGGCTTGGTGCCTGGGCAGGTGGTGTAGGTTCCTTTAATCACCGAAGCCTTGTCTTCATCGACAAAATCGATGTGATCGGCGCTGCCGTGACCGTCATTGGATAGGAAATGGTAAGTCGGATTAGTCAGGAAACCCTGGCCGGAGTCCATGTTCAGACGCAAATCATCGCCGGTATATTTGTCACCGTAACGGTTCATGCGCACGCAACCGTGGGCCTCGACCTCATTCTCGATGATCCGGTACGTCGCTTTATTTGATTTCACATCGGTCTGGCCGCGCCGCAATTCGACATCGTTGTCAAGATTGATCAGACGATCAGGGCGACCGGCCATTTGTTCAGCTTCAACATTGGTAGGCGCATCGCTGTCATCGACGCGCGGCGGCTTGATGCTGGTTTGGGTAACGGGGAGCGGTGTGGTTGATGCCGTCGGCAATGTTGCATCGGTGGCCTGTGCCCAGACCGAGATCGGCATCGACGCCGCCGCCACGATGGACGCCACCAAGACGGTCATTCGCCGCAATGCGGGCAATTGGGGCGCGGCAGGACCTGAAGCAGACTGCCCTGAACGTGACGGGAATTGCTTGGGGAGCGCGGAGGAGGACCGGTTCATGAAATGAATTTGGCAAACACCATAGCAGGCGATTTTTTGAAATTAATCCCTTATTATATGGGAACTCACCGCCAACAGCCGTTTTACTGGATTGCTTAATGTCTTTATCACTGTCTGCCCCTGTTTTACCCGATCTGCGCCAGACTCAGATTGTCGAATGGCTAACTACCATCAGTGACCACCCGACCTTGACCGCGACCTTGCGTCCAGCCTCCGCCGATGCCAGTTTCCGCCGTTATTTCAGAATCGATGCAGCGACCGGCGGCACTTTGATCGTGACGGATGCGCCGCCGCAGGAAGATGTGCGCCCCTTCATCGAGATCGGCGCGCTGTTTGGCAACATCGGCTTATCGGTGCCTACAGTGCTGGCGCAAGATGTCGAGCGCGGCTTCCTGCTGCTATCCGATCTCGGCAGCACCACCTACCTGCAGCAACTCGGCAGCGAAGGCAGCAGTGAAGGCAGCAGCGTCGACAGCGCACACAAGCTGTACATGGAAGCCATCGACGCATTGGTGTTATTGCAAACCAAGAGCCAACCGGATGTGCTGGCGGAATACGACCGCGCCTTCCTGTTGCGAGAATTGCAAATATTTCCTGAATGGTATCTGGGCAAGCACCTCAAGGCGACCCTCAGCGACCAGCAAAGCGCCGATCTCAACAAGGTGTTCGACGCCATCCTCGCCAACAATCTGGCGCAGCCGCAGGTATTTACCCACCGCGATTACCATTCACGCAACCTGATGGTACTGCCTGACGGCAATCCCGGTGTGTTGGATTTCCAGGGCGCTCTGTACGGCCCGATCAGCTACGACATCGTCTCGCTGCTGCGCGACGTCTACATCCAGTGGGACGAAGCTCAGGTACTGGACTGGATGATCCGCTACTGGGAACGCGCCAAGCGCGCCGGACTGCCGGTCGCACCGGATATCGACACGTTCTATCGCGATTTCGAATACATGGGCTTGCAGCGGCACCTCAAGATACTCGGCCTGTTCGCGCGCCTGAATCATCGCGACGGCAAAGAAGCCTACTTAAATGACATCCCGGTGGTGTTGGATTACGTCCGCAAGACAGCCTTGCGCTACCGCGAACTGATACCGCTGGTACGCCTGCTCGATAAGCTGGAAGATAAGACAGTGCAAGTCGGTTATACCTTCTAAGCGGAACCAGGCCCCATGAAAGCAATGATATTTGCCGCTGGTCGCGGCGAACGTATGCGCCCACTGACCGACACCATTCCGAAGCCTTTGCTGAAGGTCCGCGGCCGGCCGCTGATCGTCTGGCACATCGTCAACCTGGTGCGCGCTGGCATTACCGAAATCGTCATCAACCATGCCCATCTGGGGCACATGATTGAAGAGACCTTAGGCGACGGCAGCAAATATGGCGCCACCATTCGCTACTCGGCGGAAAGCGTGGCACTGGAAACCGCCGGCGGCATTACCAACGCCCGCCACCTGCTAGGCGAAGACCCCTTCGTGGCGATAGCCGGCGATGTCTATTGCCCGCATTTCGACTTCGAGCAGGTCAAGAATACGCTGGAAGACAACGACCTGTGGGGCCAGCCCTACCCGCTCGACAAGCGCGACGTGGCCTGGCTGTACCTGGTGAAAAACCCGGCGCACCACCCAGAGGGCGATTTTGGCCTGCATAGTTTTTCGGTCAGCAACCAGCGTCATACCGGCCATACTTATACCTACTCGGGCATCGGCGTCTTTCGGCCCTCGATGTTCGATGCAATCAGTCCCGGCCAGCCGGAAAAACTGGTGACGCTGATGCGCCAATACGCTGCACGCGGCCAGCTTGGCGGTGAAGTGTATCGCGGCGCCTGGACCGACGTCGGCACCATCGAACGCCTGGATCAACTCAACGCGCCGCTGTAGACGGCGCCCGACAACTTGCTACACACCTTAGGAATGAACGCCAGCATGACTCCTTACAGCACACGCCGCAGCAAACTGATTGCACAAATGCAGGCCATGGGTGGCGGCGTCGCCATCATCTCCACCGCGCCGGAAGCGGCGCGCAACGCTGATTCCGATTTCCCGTATCGCCACGACAGCAGCTTCTATTACCTGACCGGCTTTACCGAGCCGGACGCGGTGCTGGTGCTGGTCGCCGGGAATGAATCGAAATCGATTCTGTTCTGTCGCGAAAAAAACCTGGAGCGGGAAATCTGGGATGGCTATCGCTTCGGGCCTGAGGCGGCGCGTGCGCAGCTCGGCTTTGATGGAGCGTTTGCCATCGATGCAATCGATAACGAAATGCCGAAACTGCTGGCCGACATGCCGACAATTTTCTATACGTTGGGCAAGCAAGCTAACCGCGACAACCAATTGCAAGGCTGGCTCAACAAGCTCGCTGGCCAGGCTCGCATTGGCCTCAGCGCGCCGGCCGCGATCCACAGCCTGGAGCCGTTGCTGGCCGAGATGCGCTTGTTCAAAGACGCCAGCGAACAAGCGATCATGCAGCGTTCTGGACAAATTGCCGCCGCCGCCCATCGCCGTGCCATGCGCATCGCACGACCTGGCTTGCGCGAATACCATCTGGAAGCAGAAATCCTGCACGAGTTTCGCAGCAACGGCGCCGAATCTCCCGCCTATACCTCAATCGTCGCCACCGGCTCGAATGCCTGCGTGCTGCACTATCGCGCCGGCAATACGGAGCTGAAAGACGGCGATCTGATCTTGATCGATGCCGGTTGCGAATTTGAAAGCTATGCTTCCGACATCACCCGTACCTTCCCGGCCAACGGCGTGTTCTCCGGAGCGCAAAAAGCGCTCTACGAAATCGTGCTGGCAGCGCAACACGCAGCCATTGCCGCGACCCGCCCCGGCCAGCGCTTCATCGATGCTCACAACGCCGCACTGCGCATACTGGCGCAAGGCATGCTCGACACCGGCCTGCTCAACAAGAACAAGGTCGGCACCTTGGATGACGTGATTGCCAATAGCGATTATCGCCAGTTCTATATGCATAGCACCGGCCATTGGATCGGACTTGATGTGCATGACGTCGGCGCCTATCGCGAACCGGGTGAGGCCGCGCCCGAAGGCGAACAAAAGCCGTGGCGCAAGCTGCAACCGGGCATAGTCACTACCGTCGAGCCAGGGATTTATGTGCGTCCGGGCGAAGGCGTGCCGGAACAATTCTGGCACATCGGCATCCGCATCGAAGACGACATTCTGGTCACCGCAGACGGCAACCGCAATCTGACCAGCGACGTGCCGACGGCAATCGCCGAGATTGAAGCACTGATGCGCAAATGACGCCTCCAGAGTCTTGGCAAAACGGCGTGCGCCACGCACTGATAGGATGAGGACCATGAAAACCGTAACTCCCACCATCGTCGTCTTCGATCTCGGCGGCGTGCTCATCGACTGGAACCCGGATTACCTGTTCCGCCAACTGATCGCCGACGAAACCGAACGCCAGTGGTTCCTTGCCAACGTTTGCAACAGCGAATGGGATCTCCAGCAGGATGGCGGCCGGCCATTCAGCGAAGCGATCTCCACCCTGAGTGCCAAGTACCCGGAACATGCGCATCTGATCGCCGCCTTCCATGCGCGCTGGACCGAAATGATCGGCGGCACGATAGCCGAAGGCATCGCGATTTTTGACGCACTGGAAACTACCGGCGTGCCGCTCTTTGCATTAACCAACTGGTCCGCCGAAACCTTCCCTTACGCCTGGGACAACTACCCCTTCCTGCATAGTTTCAAGGATGTGCTGATGTCCGGCCGCGAAAAACTGATCAAGCCCGATCCCCGTATTTACGCCAGGATGCTGGAACGGATTCGCTTGCACTATCCTGACACCGAACCGGAGCAACTCGTATTTATCGACGATGTCCGGAAAAATGCCGATGCCGCGCGCGAACTCGGATGGCATGCCATCCACCACACTACCGCCGCCGACACCGCAGCACAGTTGTACCACTGGGGCTTACTGCCATGAGCGGCCTGGTGAGCAACGTGGGTGACATCGGCAATCCGTATCACCAGACGGACGTCGACATCGCCATCTGCGGCGCCGGTCCGGTCGGGCTTAGCCTGGCCGCATTACTGGTAAAGCGCGGCATTGCAGCAGAACGTATTGCACTGATCGATGCCAAAACCGTAGAACTGGCCAGACAAGACCCGCGTTCGCTGGCCCTGTCGTATGGCAGCCGCCAGATTCTGCAGGAAATACAAGCCTGGCCAATCGCCGCCACCGCAATCCACGAAATCCATGTATCGCGCCGCAGCCACTTCGGCCGCACTTTAATCGAACGCAATGAATTCCAACTGCCGGCGCTCGGCTACGTCACCCGCTACGGCAGCTTGGTCAGCGCCTTGGCGGCTTTGCCAGCACTAGCCAATGTGCAATTGCTGCGGCCGGCACAGGTAAGTTCCAGCAACGAGCATGACGACCATGTGGCGCTGCAATTGTCGGATGGCCGCTCCCTGCGCAGCAAACTGCTGGTGCAAGCCGAGGGCGGCCTGTTTGACGCCCAGCAGGGCAAATCGCTGCAGCGCGATTACCAGCAGATCGGCATCGTCGCCCACGTCCAGGCTAGCGCACCGGTGGCGCACCGGGCGTTTGAACGCTTCACCGACGAAGGCCCGCTGGCGCTGCTGCCGCAGGACGATAGCCAAGGTAACAACTACGCAATGGTATGGTGCGTGCGGCCAGAGACTGCCAGCCAGTTGCTGGCGCTCGACGATACTGCATTCCTGGCGGCATTGGCGCAAGCCTTCGGCGGCCGGCTTGGACGCTTTATCAAGACATCCAAACGTAACAGCTTTGCGCTCGGCCTGAATGCCCGCCCTGCCGCCTCGCCAAGAACGGTAGCGATCGGCAATGCCGCGCAAACCCTGCACCCGGTCGCCGGGCAAGGCTTGAACCTGGGCCTGCGCGATGCCGTCATCCTGGCGCGCTTGCTGGCAACCGACATCTCGCCCGACGCGCTGCTTCAGTTCGTCGCCGGCAGAAAAGCCGACCGCAGCATCACCATCCATTTGACCAACGTCATGGCGCGCATCTTCGCCAGCGCGCCGGACGGCGCCATCTCACAAACCCTGCTCGGCCTGTCGCTGGGCCTGGTTGACGTCGTCAAGCCGGCGCGCCGCCTGCTGGCACGGCAAATGATGTTCGGTCGGCGCTAAATTGGGCGTCAAAAAATGTTGCGTGGGCACCCCGTGCCCACGCGTAACTGCCATCACTCGTACCGAGCATCCACCTCGACATCCCCGGCCCAGTCGGCGGCCATCCAACCTTGTTTGACGTAACGATGGAAGGTCGAATACGGCCAATCGATCACGCGTTGAACATAACCGTGTTTAACCGGGTTCATGTGATATAGTCGAGATGGCGGGCAAAATCCTTGTCGTCCCGGATTTGATGCTCCCAAAATCGCCTCTGCCAGAAAGTTGATTCTCGATGTGAGTGCTTGCTTCGACTTAGCCATTCAGGCCGCCGATATGCATCGCGACAGGTAGTCGATACTGCATGTTTTATCATCCTCCAGCGCGTCGAAAAATCAGAATCGCCTTCAGGCAATGTCCAAACGCAATGCAGATGATCCGGTAACAGCACCCAAGCATCGATCGTGAACGGACGTTTTTTTCGTACCGCGTTAACACTGTCCCGCAAAGCAACGCGTATGAGTTCGTCACACAGAATCGCTTGTCTACGGTAACTCACCACCGTGAAGAAAAATGTACTGCCTGCTGCTTTTGAACGGCGGTAGCGGGACATGGGCCTAGATGATTTTAGTGTGGTCCGCGTGGGCAGAAAAACCTGCCCACCCTACGTTATGAGGAAACCGCGTAGGGTGGGCACGTGTGCCCACGCGAAAGTGGAAGGTCGCTCAACTGTACGTCAAACCAATCCGTAGCCGATACTTGACGTTTCTTTTTAAGAGATTCTTTAGCATTAACACATCCAGAAAAACTCTCAAAAAAAGCCGCGCCGGTTTTACCCGACGCGGCTTTTTTTGCAAACGCCGTCAATCTTATTCGACTGCCTTCACCATCTCTTCAATCACTTTCTTGGCATCGCCAAAGACCATCATGGTTTTGTCCATGTAGAACAACTCGTTG
>NZ_JBIIVN010000130.1:0-7399 GCF_044339385.1 Collimonas sp.
CTGCCAGTATTTAGATGACTGGCTCACTGAGCAACATCAGGAAAAACAGGCGGCATAAAAGCCACCTGTTGGAAGACGAAAAATCGAGGGAAGCTCAGACGGCAAAAATTACCAGGTGGACCGTACCTTGCATGACGGTTGTGCGGCCAGTACCGAGCGAGAACATGGCGACGATCAATGAAAGTAGCAGGAGTACCGTCGATTTGATATCCAGGCCGAGCGTCAAGGTCCAGCCGGTAGAGAGCGAGACGATGGCCGCCGCCGGAATGGTCAGGCCGATACTGGCCAGCGCCGATCCCAGCGCCAGGTTGAGGTTGGTTTGCAAGCGATTGGCGCGTGCCGCCCGCACTGCCGCCAGCCCCTCTGGCAATAGCACCACGGCGGCAATGATGATGCCGACCAGCGTTTTCGGCGCGCCGAGGCTGGCGGCGGCGGTTTCCAGCGTCGGTGCCAGCGACTTTGCCAGCGACTTTGCCAGCGACTTTGCCAGCGACTTTGCCAGCGACTTTGCCAGCGACTTTGCCAGCGACTTTGCCAGCGACTTTGCCAGCGACTTTGCCAGCAGAACCACCGCTCCCAGGCAAACAAGCAGCAACACGCCGCTGATCACCGCCACTTTTACGGAAGGCGGTTCGGCATGCACGTTCTCATTATTGATGGCTTCTTCTGGCAGAAAGTAATCTCGGTGTCGCACCGTCTGTACCAGTACGAATGTGCCGTATAAAATCAAGGAGATGATGGCAATGAAAGTTAATTGACTCGGCGTGTAGAAGGGCCCTAGCGCACTTGAGGTGTAGTTCGGCAGCACCAGCGTCAATACTGCGATGGCCGCCAATGTGGCGAGCGAAGCACTGACCCCTAGCAAGCCGAAACTTTGTTCTTTATGGTGGCTGGCCCCCACCAGAAGGCAGATGCCGACGATGCCGTTGAGGATGATCATGATGGCGGCAAAAACGGTATCGCGCGCCAGCCCTGTGGTTTCTTCACCACCGGCCAGCATCAGCGACACGATCAGGGCCACTTCGATTAACGTCACCGCCAGTGCCAGCACCAGAGTGCCGTAGGGCTCACCGACCCGATGCGCGACCACTTCTGCATGGTACACCGCGGCCAGCACGCTGCCGAGCAGGCCGATTACCAATAATATTGTGTAGGCGCCGCCAAAGTTAAAACCGGCACCGCCGAGAAAAAGCCAGCCGGCAATCGGCGCTGCAACGGACCAGACAGGAAGGGAGAATGAAGTTTTTGAAGTTTTTGAAGTTTTCACACATTGATTTCACACGTACCCGACGTTTTTGCAAGTATTGATTAATTGTTATTTGTGCGTCGATGTTTTTTATTGGGACATTTAGTAGGTCATTGAGTGGCGTGTGAGTTTTCGCCCGAGTTGGCAAGCCCGGCTTGGGACGATCAGGTGCATGCCGCGGCGCAGCCAGCATAGACGGAGTGATGCAATGCACCGATCGAAGCGTCGCTGCGTAGGTTTGCAGACAATTGCAGAAACCGGACATTGCCGATTCGCTCGGAAATCATCGAAATCAGCGCTTGCCCGGTCGGTCCGTACATGTCGTCAATCAGCAGCAACAACGGTAAATCCGGGTTCCCGTTTCTGGCGGCTTGGATGCTGGGCAGCAGTTGCCAATCGAGGTGCGGCTGGCTGCACTGGATCGCCAATACCGCCAACTGCGCTGCCGCCAGCACGGCGAGTGAAGTGTCATCTTCCAGTTGCGGCATATCGACGATGATATCGTGATAGCAGGTTTGGGTCGACTCCAGCTCTGCCGCAATTTCTGTAGCAGCTACTTCGCGCAATTCCGCCCCGGTTTTGATGGCTTTTGTCAGCCAGTTGTCGGGCGCGTCAGTGTCCTGCTGCCGGTTGTTCCGTAACGTGCTCGTATTCTTGCAAATAAACAGCACATCGCGACCAGCCCGCGCCCGATGCCGGGCGATCAAGGCTGCCACCGAATTAAATGGATCGGACGGCGCAGCCGAAGGTGTCTGGGATGAGAGGGTAAGGATCATGTGGCATTCATCTCACCAGCCCCAACCCGAACCCCAACCGTCTGGATTCGTCGGTGGTGTGTGCTTCAGCTTCTGGCCTACCATTTTTTTCCACGGCTGGAATCGCCATCGTTTTTTCCAGCGTCCTGGCCAGTTTGATCATGCCGCTTGCTGACATAAGCGTCATCGGTAGCCGTAATTCGTTCTGTAGCAGCCCTTGCATAGTCAGCGCCGCTTTCAGTGGCGCCGGATTCGGCTCTGAAAACAGGACCTGTATCAAAGGCAGAATTTGCTTGAACAAGCTGCGCGCAGGCGCGATTTTTCCATCGCGAATCAAGTCGTTTAAGTGAACAAACAAATCGGGACGAATGTGGGCAGCAGCGGAAACCGCGCCGTGACCACCAAGGCAAAGGGTACTGAATAGCATCGCATCGTCTCCGCACAAGATGCGTAGCCCGGTCCGATTAATCAACGCTGTGGTCTGCGTCAGATTGCCGCCGCATTCCTTGATGGCCACCACATTGGCGCAGCGCTGTAACGCGATCGCAGTGCTGACATCGATATTGACGCCAGTCCGGGACGGAACGTTATACAGCATGACAGGGCTTTCTGCGACGGCAGCGATAGCTTCAAAATGCAGGCGTATTCCTTCCTGCGAGGGCTTGACATAAGATGGCGCGGAGATCAGGAATCCTTGCGGGCGGAGCGCATTGAGGCGTATCACCTTTTCTGTGACAGCGCGCGTATCGCTGCCGCTGACGCCCATCGCCACCGGGCATCGGCTCTGTGCTGCCTCCATGACCGCGCACAGCATCTTATCCTGCTCATTTTCGTTCAGCGTTGCGGCCTCGCCAGTGGTGCCGCACACTACCAGACCATGTATGCCCGCGCCGGACAGCCCTGCAGCTAGTTGCTGAGCGCTGTAAAGATCGAGCTTTCCCTGGCGGAAAGGCGTGACGAGAGGAACCCAAATACCTTCAAAGATGGTCATGGTTTTTACGCGAAATGTGAGTGGCTTTTGTATGTGTTTGTGAGCCTCAATCAGGTCAGCAGAAGTGGCGAAATGCGTCCGAATTCAGCTTGCGGAAGCGATCGCAGGATATTGCCGATTACGGCATCGACGGCAGTCTTGCTAAGGCACAGCCAGAATTTCATTTTGGTTGCGTGGTCGAGCGGCTTGATGCGCATGTAGACCAGCAGCTCGCCACAAGTGCTGACAATGACACGCCGCAACTCAGAAACCGACGACATCTCTACGGTGACGCACATCATGAAATCTGTTTGTGTCGTTAGAGATTTGCCGCGCTTGGAAGCCACCTGGTTGCGCCAGACAGATGCTTCCATTGCCGTGAATTCTTGATCAGGAAGAAAATAATCACGCCATGCCGATGCTGAAATTAGCTGATTCATAGAGGATGCCTGCGGGCCGTTTTGGTCAATGCAGATTAGCAGGCTGGACGTAAATATTTTCTAAAAAGGCATGGTCAACTTGTAAACGAGGAGTAAAAGCGTGGGCTTTGCGAAGGCTTCGGAGTGGCCATGATCGCGGTATTCAATGTCGCGTGCCTGATCTGTCGGGCTATTTTTGGGCGCCCAACGATGGGGGCCGGCACAGCAATCCCACACCGGCTTTAGATTGCTGGAACGAACCGGTATTGGCTGCGTTGCCGCAGGCTCAGCGGAACGCCGCCAGTGGGTCGTAACGCCTTTCTGCGCCATCATCCTGGCCCTTTGCCGCCACTCCGGATTGGATGAAATTGACTGAAGCGAGTCGCCATCGGCCGCGTTGCAGCTTCCAGCCGTGGATGACTTTCTGCCATCCGGGATGCTGATACTGCTGATCGGGCTGATCCAGTTCCCAATGACCCGCTTGCCACACATACCAGCCGCCGACATAGTTCCAGAAACCGGGACTCCACACCATGCCGGCCCGCGGGCTGGGCGCGACCTCATATTTGGATGGCGGCGGCGCATTTTTGAGGACAACGCTGATGTCGTCGCAGGCCTTGGCAGGCGACGAGATGAAGCTTGAAAACCGTCCGGTGAGGATGGCGGCGATGCTTGGTGGATGTGTCAATCTGCGCTCCTGACTGTGTTCATTGATGTTGATTGTACGAAGCTAGGAGGCGCGGAATGTGTCCCGTGCATTTGCTTACATTTTTCACATTTCACTTACAGGCAGAATCTGTTAATCCGATCATCGGCGCGACATCGGCAGTATCCGATTTCGCTATGAAAAATCGATTTCGTTTATGGCGATTTGCGTATGGCTCGCTGGGTTGAACATGTTGCAAATAGCTTAATTTGAGATGTCGTAAAGTGATGAAAATGGCACATTTCAACTAATCCGGCGCCGAAATATTGCGCGCATGTTTCGTACTGTTTCCGTCGCGGTGATGTGCCATAGCTTTTAGCGCATGAATGTGGGAATATTGCTGAAAGGCATGCTATCGTTTGGCCTTGCCGGAACATATTCGCGGCACGCTGGAATAGTCCGTTCCTGTTGTGTACGACATGCGCCGGCACGATGACAACAACAAATAAAAAAGAGAGTTCATTTTGAATGCAATCGTCAACTTGCTAATCGCGCTGGTCGCTTTGTTGCATGTTTATTTTCTGGTCTTGGAAATGTTCCTGTGGGATAAGCCTCGCGGGATCAAGGCTTTCGGTCTGACTCCGGAATTCGCCGCCGCATCGAAGGTCCTGGCCGCGAATCAGGGCTTGTACAACGGTTTCCTGGCGGCTGGACTGGCCTGGGGCATTTGCCTGGGAGCGCCAGGTTTCTCGATCAAGGTTTTTTTCTCGCCTGCGTAATCGTCGCCGGAGTCTTCGGCGCGCTTACAGTCAGCCGTAAGATATTGTTTATTCAGGCCTTGCCAGCCGGGGTTGCGCTGGCTTTGCTGTTCATGCCCGGCTAGATCGCCTGGCTTGATTTATTTAGCCGGGGCTGGCGCTGTTGCATGCGCTGCGGCGGCTTGGCCTGCTGCCTTTTTGTTGGCCGGATGGCGCCCCGCCACGCAGCCGCCAACCGCCCCAATGACAGCGTGATGGCCAGCGTAGTGGCCAGCTACGGCAGCGCCTTTGATGCAGCCTTGGGCGCTGGCGGCATCGAATTTCGGTTTGCAGATATCTTTTTCTCATTCTGCCTCTTCCGGTTATAGAATTGAAGTTTTTACGAACGGATATTGCAATGTCACACTCTGCCCACATCGGCGCCGCTGCCGCGATTCAAGGCCTTGACGGCTGGGTTGCTGTTGATGGCCGCGATGCGATTCAAAAGACTTTTCTGTTTGCCGATTTCAACGCCGCCTTCGGTTTCATGGCTCAGGTGGCGCTGTTGGCGGAAAAAATGGATCACCACCCGGAGTGGTCAAACGTCTACAACCGCGTAGTCGTCCTGCTAACCACCCATGACGCCAACGGCGTCACCGATCGGGATGTGCGCCTCGCCCAATTCATGGAGCGTTTGGCCAACGCTGTAGTAAAAAATTGAATAGTGAAAAAGTGAATAAGCAAGCACCCAACTGGCCGCCGTCGGCCGCTATGACGCAAGCCGCGGTGCTGATTACCGGTGCCGCCAAACGGGTTGGCAGAGTGATCGCCCAACGTTTCGCGCAAGCCGGCTATGCAGTCGTGGTGCACTATGGCAGTTCGCAGCAGGAGGCACTGGATACGGTACAGGCAATAGAGGCGGGTGGTGGCGTTGCGTTCTCCCATCAGGCCGATCTGCAAGTTCCCCAACAACTGACGGCGATGATTGCGGCAGCATACGAGAGATTTGGCCGGCTCGATGTGATGGTCAACTGCGCTGCGATTTTTTTTCCCGATACGCTGGCTGATTTTGCCTTGGAAGATCTGGAGCGCTCGTGGCAAGTCAATTGCCGCGCACCGTTGCTGCTGACCCAGGCTTTTTACCGGCAAGCGGCGCAGCGCGGTCAGCAAGGCGTGGTGATCAACGTGGTGGACCAGAAGGTGAAGGCGAATTTTCATCCGGAAGATTTCAGCTACACGGTGGCCAAGGCGGTGCTCGGCAACCTGACCGCGATGCTGGCGCTGTCGGCGGCGCCGGTGCTGCGCGTGAATGCGCTGTATCCAGGGCTGATGACGCCCAGCGGCGACCAGACCCAGGCCGATTTCGAGTATTCCTCGGGCCGTTCGACGCCGCTCGGCTACATCGCCCCGACCACCGAAATCGCCGACGCCATCCTGTTGTTGACCAGGCAATCTTTTGATGGCGCGGAATTCGTCGTCGATGCCGGCCAGAACCTGGTGCGGGTGGAGCGCGATGTCATCAACCTGTACCGCGCGCCATAGGAGGAGGGCGCCGAGAGCGGATGGATTTTGTAAGGAAGTGGCGCGCAGCGCGACTAAGCTTTACATGACCAGCCAGGAGACTCAGGTGCCCATCTTCATCAACTTTACTAAAACTCTCACCCTGGGCGCGCTCGCGTTCGGGCTTGCCGCAGGCGCCCATGCCGCCGACTATACGGCGCAGAGCCCGGCCAACCGGGTCGCGCTGGTCGAGCTGTATTCCAGCGAAGGCTGCAGCAGCTGTCCGCCGGCCGACCAATGGCTCTCCAAGCTGGGCGCCCAGGCCAAGGCTGATCGGGTGGTGCCGCTGGCCCTGCATGTCGACTACTGGGACAATCTCGGCTGGAAGGACCGCTTCGGCGATCGCCGTTTCACCGCGCGCCAGCAGGAACTGGCGGGCTATGCCAAAACCAGCTTGGTGTACACCCCCGAAGTCTTTGCCGGTGGCCGCGAGCTGCGGCGCTGGAGTTCCGGCAGCGCTTTCGATAGCACCATAGACAAGATCGTCGCGCAGCCATCGCCGGCCGATATCGCGATCAAACTGTCCGGCACCACGCCGCGCAGCTTCGACCTGGCGACCAGCTTCAAGCTGCGCCAGGATTCCAAGGATGGCCACGACGCCTATGTCGCGGTATATGAAAACAAGCTGGTGTCGAATGTCGCCGCCGCCAACCTGCGCGCCGACCGCTTCGGCATTGTCGCCTTTGTGCAGAATACGAACAGCGGTGAGGTGCTGCAAGTGGCAAGGCTGGCGGTCGATCACTGAGAATTTCATAGAAAGCGAAAAACCGTCACCGATTTTCGTCGTGCACGATACACATAGCTAACTGGGGTCAGAGTGAGGTGTCCCGGTTTTGTTGGACAGGTTAATTAAGCACATTACTGCGGTACGTAATGCAGACGTTGCTCTATTGTGGGAAGCGTACGAGTTCCTTGAGCGCAATGCATTTGTTCTTTGCACTGGAGGGTGTGCTGGATTTTGTGTAAACGGAATTTCGTTTAATTCGGCTTCATCCGTTCTTCAAACTGGATAGTGAAGCGGTTAAGTGCTCCCTTCCAGTCCCGCAATGGCATCGTCCACTTCTTG
>NZ_JBIIVN010000131.1:0-7378 GCF_044339385.1 Collimonas sp.
TCGAAGTCTTTTATAATCGCCAACGGCAGCATTCGACGCTTGGCTATCGTTCACCCTGCCAGTATTTAGATGACTGGCTCGCTGAGCAACATCAGGAAAAACAGGCGGCATAAAAGCCACCTGTTGGGAGACGAAAAATCGAGGGAAGCTCACCTACCATCAATCCACAACCACAGTTAATGCGACAATAAATTATGCGCTGCTTAGGTGCTGCTTAGGTGCTGCCTGGACGCAGCATCCCGGCAACCTTGCAGCTAACGCAGGCGCAAGAAATCGGTCCCCGCACATGCGGGACCATGTCTATAACACCAGCTCATTGCGATGGCATATTTCAGACTTCAGCGTCTGGCTGATTTTGCGGAGCGGCCTTGACGAAGGCATCCAACTGCTGGCAGTTTTCGTGAATCCGCATCAGGGTCGGCATCGCCGATAAATCGCATTTCAGACGTTGCGCATTAAATATCTGCGTCACCAGGCAGCAATCAGCCAGCGTCGGGGAATCCCCGTAGCAGAACTTGCCGGGCCGCTTGTCGCGGGCTAATGTTAACTCCAATGCTGCCAGGCCGCTCTCGCACCAATGGCGATACCAGGCATTCTTGGCATTGTCGTCGACATTCAACTCATGTACCAGATAACGCAACACGCGCAGGTTATTGAGCGGATGCATATCGCAGGCAATCGACAGCGCGACGCTCCGCACGAAAGCACGATCCAGCGGCGTCGACGGTAACAATGCCGGCATCGGATGAATTTCATCCAGATACTCAATCATCGCTAGCGATTGCGTCAGCACATGCTGGCTGCCACTGCCATCGTCCGCAACCAGTGTCGGCAGCAGGCCATCGCTGTTGAGAGTCCGATACAACTGGCTCAATTGCTCGCCGCCATGCTTAAACAAATGCACCGGTACGATATCGTGCGCGATGCCTTTCAGGTTAAGCGCAATCCGCACGCGATACGAAGCGGAGCTCCGGAAATAGCTATACAGTTTCATCGATTTGTACTCGAATCGCAGACTTCAGACCAACCGTAACCGCAGATCGCCCACGCCCGCTACGGAACCCTCCAGCAGATCACCCTTTACAACCGCGCCGACCCCAGCAGGGGTACCGGTGAAGATCAGGTCGCCGGCCTGAAGTTCAAAATACGCCGACAACTGTTCAATGGTCTCGGCGATATTCCAGATCATCTGATTGATGTCGCCGTGCTGGCGCAACACGCCATTGACGTGCAGTTGAATATCGCCCTGCTCGATGACGCCAGTGGTGCTCACAGGATGAATTGGCGAGATAGGCGCGGAATAGTCGAAGCCTTTAGCAGTGCACCAGGGCCGGCCCAGTTTTTTGGATTCAGCTTGCAAGTCGCGACGCGTCATATCGAGACCGATTGCATAGCCCCAGATATGCTTGACGGCTTCGGCAGCAGCAATATTCTTGCCGCCGCTGCCAAGCGCTACCACCAGCTCAATTTCGTGATGCAGGTCCTGCGTCATTGATGGATAAGGCATCTCGCCGATGCTGCCATGCACGACCGGCAGCACCGCATCGGCCGGCTTCGCGAAGAAGAAGGGGGCTTCACGGCCGCTGTCGCCCATTTCCTTGGCATGCTCGGCATAATTGCGGCCGACGCAATAGATACGATGCCCCGGAAACAACTGGTCGCTGCCTTCTACAGGCACGGTTGCTAAAACTTTGGGAGGGAAAGCGAAATTCATGGAAGCTCCTTGTTTGAGGACTGCCGGCGTGCCGGCATGGGACAAAATCGTGCTGTGTATTTTGCTTCTGATTCAAGTTAACTATTGCCGAAATAACTGCCAAGACGGCGTACCGCCTCACGCAAATTCTCCATCGAGGTCGCGTAAGAAAGGCGGATATAATGCGCTGCGGTATGGTCACCAAAATCCAGTCCCGAAACCATGCCGACGCCAACCCGCCTCAGAATATCCTTGACCAGACTGTCGGCATCGCCGCCATCCTTGAGGAGACCGCTGCAATCAGCATATACGTAGAAAGCGCCATCGGGTATCACCGGCACCTTGAAACCGAGCGCAGTCAGTTCCGGCGCCAGGTAATCGCGACGGCGCTTGAACTCTTCCTTGCGTGCCTCATACAAGGCCAGCGAGTCTTTTTCAAAACAAGCCAGCGCGGCGTGCTGTGCAATTGACGACGGGCAGATAAACAGGTTCTGCGCCAGCTTTTCGATAGGCGGTACCAGTGCTTCCGGCAGCACCAGCCAACCGAGACGCCAGCCGGTCATGCTGAAGTATTTAGAAAAACTGTTGATGACGATGACGTCTTCACCAAGCGATAACGCCGAAAACGGCTCGGCATCGTAACTAAGGCCTTGATAGATTTCGTCAACGATAGAAAAACCACCCTTGTCACGCACAGTAACAATTATCTTGGCCAGTTCGCTGTGCAGGATCGAAGTGCCGGTAGGGTTGGATGGCGAAGCCAGCAGCACGCCGCGAGTTTGCGCGCCCCAGTGCTCACGCACCATGAGATCAGACAATTGAAAACGTTCGGCCGGGCCGCTGGCAATCAGCTTCGCCTGGCCGTCGAAGGCAGCGACAAAGTGACGGTTACACGGATAGCACGGATCTGGCATCAGCACTTCGCTCCCCTTCTCTACCAATGCTGCACAAGCCAGCAGCAAGGCGGCCGAAGCACCCGCCGTAACGACGATACGTTCGGGCGCGATGTCCAGACCGAATACCGTCAGATAATGCGCAGAGATCGCTGCGCGCAACGCCGGCAAACCGGTGGCAGAGGTGTATTGCATCTTGCCGTCGGCCATCGCCTTGGCGGCAGCTTCAATAACCAGCGGCGCCGCGGTAAAGTCGGGCTCGCCGATACCCATGTGAATAATATGACGGCCTTCGCGTTCCAGCGCCGCAGCCATTTTTGCCAGCTCCATCACGTGGAAAGGAGCAATGTTACCGAGACGTGACGCCAGGTGCGAGAATGTCATGAATACTTTTCCGAATGGCGTGGTGCTTTCAGCGGCAAAGCTGACACAAGACCGGAGCCTGTTACCAGAGCCTGTTACCAGAGCCTGTTACCAGAGCCTGTTACCAGAGCCTGTTACCAGAGCCTGTTACCAGAGCCTGTTACCAGAGCCCGTTATCACTCAATTTTCGATATGCCTCATACCAAAACGTGGGTTGGCAAGCCGCGCAACGCGGCCAGCGCACGTTGTTGGTTTGCCCCCTCCGGGAAGGGTAGCAGACATCGCATGCCGTTGTTACTGCGCCTTACCGTAGCAACGCTACGCTGCGGTGCCGCGCCCAGGAGCGCAACGCCTGCGCCGCGTTCGCACTCCCCAATTAAATATGAACAGGCCATGAAGCGGCACTTGAACAGCTAAGCCAATTCCGATTCGCAGACGCGACCAAGCGCTTCCTTGCCTGCAGGATTTACCGATTCAGGATTTTTTGCCGGCGTCGATTTCAGTCGCACGCGCCTTGGCGGCAAATTTATCCAGCACGCCATTGACGTACTTGTGACCATCGATGCCGCCGAACGATTTGGTCAGTTCAACCGCCTCGTTGATGACAACGCGATAGGGAATTTCGACGTGATTTTGCAGCTCGAAAGCGCCGATCAGCAACACCGCGCGCTCCACCGGCGACAACTCGCTGATCTTGCGGTCGATCAACGGCGACAGGCCCGCACGCAATGCGACAACATCTTTGATCGCGCCGTACAGCAGCGAGTTGAAATGCTCGGCATCGGCCTTGTCGAAACCGTGTGCCTGACGAATGTTCTTGCTGATGGCAGTCACATCTTCATTGTTCAATAGCCATTGATACAGGCCCTGCAACGCGAATTCGCGCGCGCGGTGACGAGGCGTGCGGCTCTTGCTCGGATTGGCGTGCAAAGTTTTATTGGTCATAATTTTTCCAGCTTATAGTAAATCTTGTAGGTACAGCTCATCGGTCAGGCGCTGGGCGCTCTTGCTGCCGCCGGCAATGCACATGCGCGGCGCAACTCACCACCAACTGCATGCCGTTCAAGAACGACAGGCGGCCATTATCCAAACCATTTTATTCTTCGCTGGTGGCTTCAGCCAGTTCTTCCAGCGCGATTGACAAATTAGCCATCTCAACCGCTACCCGCGCCGCATCGGTGCCCTTCTCTTCCATGCGCGCTTCGGCCTGTTCATCGTTCTCTGTGGTCAGCACCGCATTTGCGATCGGGATACCGGCATCCAAACCGACGCGCGTGATGCCAGCGCCGGATTCGTTGGAGACCAGTTCAAAGTGATAAGTCTCGCCACGAATCACCGCGCCAATCGCAATCAGCGCGTCGAACTGCATGGTCTCCGCCATCTTTTGCAGCGCCAGCGGGATTTCCAGCGCCCCTGGCACGGTGACGTGCAAAATATCTTCATCGGCCACCCCCAAATGCTTCAGCTCTGCCAGACAGGCAGACAGCAGCCCGTGACAAACATCTTCATTGAAGCGAGCTTGCACAATACCGATACGTAAATCTGTACCATCCAGATTGCTTTCATAAATTCCGACTGTCATGATTTTCCTTCTCTGCGCATCAGGCGCTTATCTATTCATTGTTTTATAAGAGCGTTACAAAATTCAGCGTTTTAATCCGGTTTCCAAGCAGCCCGGCGGCCACGATCTGTCACTCAAGCGTTCGGCTTATTTTGATATCCGGTAATTTCCAGGTCATAGCCTGTCATCGAAGGCATCTTGCGCGGACTGGCCAGCAGTTTCATCTTGCCGACGCCGAGATCCTTGAGTATCTGCGCGCCGATGCCGTAAGTCCGCAAGTCAACCCTGGGGGCCGCCGGCTTGGCGCCGCTGCAGACTGCCTCCAGTGCTGCGAACTTGGCAAAAATCTGCTCTGCCGATTCCTCGCAATTGAGCAGCACCACGACGCCGCAAGGTGAAGCGGCAATCGCCGCCAGGGCCGATGCCATGCTCCAGGAATGGTTGGTTTCTTCGGTTTCCAGCAGATCCAGAATCGATACCGGCTGATGCACTCGCACCAGCGTTTCCACCTGCGGCGACGGCGTGCCATGCAACAGCGCCAGATGGGCGCCACCGCTTGGGGTATCGCGATAGGCGATGGTCTTGAAGGTGCCCTGCGCGGTATGCGTGGCGCGCTCAGCGAGCCGCTCGACGATGCTCTTATGCTGGCCGCGATAATGGATCAGATCGGCAATCGTGCCAACCTTCAAGCCGTGTTCCTTCGAGAACTCCAGCAAATCCGGCAGTCGCGCCATGGTGCCGTCTTCCTTGAGGATTTCGCAAATCACCGCAGCCGGGGTCAGGCCCGCCATTTCGGTGAGATCGCAACCGGCTTCAGTGTGGCCGGCACGCATCAACACGCCACCCTTGCGCGCCTTGATCGGGAAGATATGGCCAGGCTGGACGATATCGTCAGGCTTGGCATCCGCCGCCACCGCAACCTGGATCGTGCGCGCGCGATCGGCTGCGGAAATACCGGTCGTGACGCCTTCGGCAGCTTCGATCGAGACGGTAAAATTGGTGCCGTAGGCGGTGCCGTTACGGCTGGTCATCATGCTTAGATTGAGCTGATCGCAACGCTCTTCGGTCAAGGTCAGACAGACCAGACCACGCGCATAGCGAACCATGAAATTGATCGCCTCAGGCGTCACAAAATCGGCGGCCAGAACCAGGTCGCCCTCGTTTTCACGATCTTCTTCATCCACCAAAATAACCATGCGCCCGGCACGGAGTTCGGCAATGATTTCCTCTGTAGCTGCAATTGACATGCTTCGCCTTGAATTCGCCTTGAAAATAACCGATCCGCAAGCCGCCTCGTGAGCGGTCTGCGGCCAGCTTATATGTGCTGTAAATCGCGCTGAACTGCTATTGATCGGCCGCTCTCGGTCCACTGCCAGCGACGCTGACAAGCCCGAATAACCCCGAAGTGGCTATTTTAAAGGATTTAGCAGACTGAAAATGTTTTACGGACAGCACTTCGCAGTACTTTCGTCAGAACTGACGATATGTCAACTTTGCAGATGCGTTGCAAATACGTCGCCGCCAAACCAGCACTTAGCTCAAGCGCTCAATGGTTGCATTTTCGCCAATGCATCGATCAACAAAATCGGATCGCCCAACGCCAGTCTTTTCGAATCCGACAACGCCTGACGAAACGATTTGGCGCCCGGCATACCGGCCATCAGGCCCAGCATGTGGCGGGTAATGCTGTTGAGACGCAAACCGTTGCCATCCCGTCCATAGCGGGCTAACTGCTCGCGGATATAAGCCAACATGTCCTCGATCACCTCGGCGCGCGTCTTCGGCAGCGCAGCGGCATCGCCGAAATAGCGTGCATCGAAATCTGCCATCAGATAGGGATTGTGATAGGCCTCGCGCCCCAGCATCACGCCATCGACATACTGTAAGTGAGCATCGATTTCCGCAGTGGTCTTGATGGCGCCGTTGATGATGATTTCCAGCTCAGGAAAATCGCGCGCCAGTTGGTAAGCATACTCATACTTCAGCGGCGGGATTTCGCGATTTTCCTTCGGGCTCAACCCCTTCAGGATCGCATTGCGCGCATGCACGATAAACGTCTGGCAGCCCGCCTCCGCCACGGTCCCGACAAAATCGCGGACAAACTCATAAGACTCGATCTTGTCGATGCCAATCCGATGTTTGACAGTCACATCGATCGCCACCGCATCCCGCATCGCCTTAACGCAATCCGCCACCAACGCCGACTCCGCCATCAGGCAAGCGCCAAACGCCCCCTTTTGCACGCGCTCGGAAGGACAGCCGCAATTCAAATTGATCTCATCGTAACCCCACTGCTCACCCAATTTAGCGCTCTTGGCCAGATCAGCGGGCTCGCTGCCCCCCAACTGCAATGCCACCGGATGTTCGACCTCATCAAAATTCAGATGACGCGGCACATCCCCATGCAACAAGGCCCCGGTCGTCACCATTTCAGTATACAGCCAGGTGTGGCGCGTGATTTGACGGTGGAACACGCGGCAATGGCGATCGGTCCAGTCCATCATGGGCGCAACGGATATGCGCCTACCGCGATAATTACTTGATTTCATAAAGCATTTTTAAGTTTTACTGATTTCTCACACAACAATTTTTATGCATTGTTTTATGCAATTTTGCGCGCTCAGTACGCAGAAATTACGGAGAACTGCGGATGGAATCAATAAGAAAACGCCAATCTCGCCAGGTTGCCGACATGCGTCGGAAAGGCCATAAGTCTATCAGTAAGTCGCTCCCGACTAAGACTAAAGTGGACCCATCTGTCCAGACAAATATCTGCATAGTTTAAGAAGCACTTCCTGCCTCCAATACAGCTGCGCGGCGCTGTCCCGGTTTTTCTGTTGCTCTTGGTGTTGCTGTTGATCTTGCCGT
>NZ_JBIIVN010000132.1:0-7374 GCF_044339385.1 Collimonas sp.
TAACATTTCCATGGTGATCACCTTATATCTCCTGCCTAAAAATTAGACAGGACAAGTAGAACACCTGGGTCAATTTTGAATCAGCACTATGCCCTTTGCTGGGTCAATTTTCGGTCAGCCGTAACAGTGCGGGGCGTCATTTTCCATGCAGGCGGCCCAGGAAATAAATCCAGTCTGGATTATTTGCCGCGCCGCATTTGCGCCAGCGTCGATAGTTGCGCCACCGCTTCGGCCAGTTCGGCTTGGGCCAGCGCGTAGTCGATATTCGAGGTCTGGTTTTGCAGGCGTTCCGCGGCCTGCTCGCGGGCCAGGGTGGCCTTGGCTTCATCGAGGTCTTTGCCACGGATCGCGGTGTCGGCCAGGATGGTGACCGAGTACGGTTGAATTTCAGCGTAACCGCCAGCTACGTAGATGAAATCGTCTTCGCCGGAGATGCGTTTGATGTGGACCGCACCAGGTTTCAGGCGTGTCAGCAGCGGGGTATGGCCAGGCAGGATGCCCAACGAGCCGGCGATGCCCGGCAGGGTGACCAATCCGGCGCTAGCGGCGTACAACTCGCCTTCGGGACTGACGACGATGACTTTGGTTTCCGACATACAGGTTCCTGTAGCAAGACTGCAAAGACTGCAAAGACTGCAAAGACTGCGAAGACTGCAAAGACTGCAAAGACTGCGAAGACTGCAAAGACTGCAAAGACTGCAAAGACTGCGAAGACTGCATTATCAGGGTATTTTCACCCTGTCCGGGAAGTCTTGCAGAGGCCGTGGCGAGCGTTGATTGGCAGGCCGCGTGCGACGCCGCGTAGATCGATGCAGCGCTTCCTTGAAGCTGCTCCATGATACAAGATCGGCAGCAACAAGATCAGTCATTTCTCCAGGCTGAGCGAATGAGTTCCTGCGCCGCTGCACAACTGCACAGGCCGATGACAATCCACCGCTGCACCGCTTAAGCCGGCGTTTCCATCGCCAGCATCGCAAAGGTGGCCAGCCAGTGTTCGCCAGCGTAATGGCCGCTGGCGACATGCGGCAGGCTGGCCTGGATGTGCCGTTGCGCTGCTATCGTCAAGGTGGCGGTGGCGGCATGGTGCTGCGGCAGGCGGCGGGCAATCCGTTTCATGCACCAGGCGCGGCTCAGGTTGAGGCCGTCCAGATGGGCGATTTTGGGATCGCTGCGATCGCTGACTTCGGCTGGATGCAGCAAGCGCTCGACATCTGGTAGCGACGGCAGGAATTGCGCGAACCAGTCGACATAGACATCCGGCTCCAGCACATCGGCCATCAGCAGCGCCTCGGTCAGCGCGGCTGACAGGAATTCATCGCCGCCGGGTTCGTAATGCGCCGGGTAATTGCTATCGGCGATGAAGTAGCGGCAGGCGGCTGCGACTACCGTACTTTCCAGCTCGGCGTCGTGGCGATGGCGCGCGAAATCCAGGATCAGCTTGAGCGCAAACGCGCTGTTGTAATGGGTGCCGACGCGGATTGCGTAACTGAGTAGCGGGAAAAAATGCAGCACCCGCCTGCGGATTTCTTCCACCAGAGGTTGCATCGCCGCCAGCCAGCGCGCGGCGCTCTGATGCTGCCAGCTTTGTAGTTCTTGCGCCAGTGCCAGCAGCCAGGCCCAGCCGTACGGACGTTCAAACGAGGCGCGGCCGGGCGCGGTGAAATACGCCAGCTCTTGCTGCATGTTAGCGGCGATGAAATGTTCTTCGAACAGTGCGCCGATATCGGCCTGCTGCGCCAGCTCCGGATACAGGCGTGCGCAACGCGCCAGCAGCCAGTAACCGTGGACTGCCGAGTGCCAGTCGTAGCAACCATAGAACACCGGGTGCAGCGCGCGCGGCGACAATACGTCATGCGGGCCGTTGAGAACATGCATGATGTGGTTAGGATATTCGTGGCGCAGCGAGCGCAGTGGCAGGGCGGCGAAGATCGATACTTGTTCACGAGTCAGATGCATGGCTTTTCCTTCTCTCTTTCTTGCTAGCGGAATACGATGAAGTACATCAGCAATATGTTGGCTGCCAGCAGCGTCAGCGCCGTTGGAGTCTGTACCTTGATCACCTGATATTTGTCTTTCAATTCCAGTAGCGCTGCCGGCACGATGTTGTAGTTTGCGCCCATCGGCGTCATCAAGGTGCCGCAATAACCGGCCAGCATGCCGATGGTCACCAGCGGCGCCGGATCGGCATGCTGGCCGATGATCATGAACGGCAGCGCAATGCCGGCCGTCATGACCGGGAATGCAGCGAAAGCGTTGCCCATGATGATGGTAAACAAGGCCATGCCGAGGCAATAAATGACCACCAGCATGAAGCGATTCTCGGGGTTGACGAACAGACCGACGACTTCCTGCACCGATTTGCCGGTCTGCGCTGCAACGAATACGCCACCCAGCATCGCCAGCATCTGCGGCAGCACCGAGGCCCAACCGATGGTATCGAGCAGCCGTCGCGATTCGCGCACGGCGTGCAGTGGCGTGCCGCCAGTCAGCTTCCAGCCGGCCAGAATGGCGCAAATGCAACCGACGCCGAGTGCTGCCAGCGTCAGTTGCTTCTGGTCGAGAAGATACATGCCGCCGAGCGATACCCCTTTCAGCAGGATTGTGCAGAGAACCGTCATCAGCGGAATCAACACTGCCGGCAGGAATATCCAGTTGCCGAACTGATTCCCGGATTTCTGGTGTTGTCCGGCGCTGCGCTGTTTGTAACTGCCCATCGACAGCAGGCCGCAGCCGGCGATCAGTGACAGCAGCAATACCTCGACGCCGATAATCCGATACGCCATTTGTTTGCCGAACCCGGCAATCATCAGGTCACTGAACAAAAACACAGAGCCGAACAGAAACCAGAATAGTGCAGTAGTGAAGCGCTTCGGATTGCCCTTGTCGCGCATCGTCATGCCGACCAGCAGCATGACGATGACGCCGATCAGATAGTAGATGTCATTGATGGTGATCAGGGTTGTCATGCTGTCACCTCTTTGCCATCAGCTTTTTTCCAGGCATCGACGTCACGCCGGATGCTAGCATCCAGACGCACCAGGCGGGTCATGTGAATGATCAGCGCGGCAATCGCAGTCGGGATTGCCCACAGCCCGAGATGCAGCGGCTCGATATTCTGGATACCGTTTTCCTTGAGGAAGACATCCATCAGCAGCACCGCCCCGAAAGCGAGGAAAATATCTTCGCCAAAGAACACGGCGATGTTGTCGCAGGCGGCGGAATGGGCGCGCAATTTATCGCGGACAGGTTTCGGCAGATCGCCGTAGCGCGCTGCAGCCGCGCCTTCAACCATCGGCGCCAGCAGCGGCCGCACGGTTTGCGCCTGGCCGCCGATATAGGTCAGCCCGAGTGCGCCAAGCCCCTGCCGCAAGACGAAATACAACATCAGGATACGCGCCGAGGTGGCGCCTGCCATGCTGGAAATCCAATCCTGCGCGCGTTCTTTCAGGCCATAGCTTTCGAGCAGCCCGATCACCGGCAGGATCAATATGTAGACCGCCAGTGAGCGACTATTGATGAATTTTTCGCCAAAGGTTTCCAGCAGCGTGCCAAGATCCATGCCGACTGACAGACCGGTGGCCAGACCGGCTACCGAGACTACCAGCAACGGGTTGAATTTAAGCGCAAACCCGGCTACCACGATGGGTATGCCGATGAGAGGTAGCAGGCTTGATACATCCATTGATATCTCCTAGAGTTGATGACGGTCGCCGGCAAGCCGTCGATTTGTCACATCTTGGTACAAGCGCTCAGCCCAGCAGCGGAAACAAAGCCTCGCCATTGGTGATTTGCGGCGCGCGGATGGCGATGCCCTGCTGGTTCAGTTCGGCATGGATGCGGCGCGCAAATTCCAGCGCGTGCGCACCGTCGCCGTGCAGGCAGACAGTGTCCGCCTTGAGCGCAACCCAACTGCCGTCAATCGCATGCACCTTACCTTCGCGGATCATATGCATGGTTTGTGCCAGTGCCTGTTCAGCGTCTTCTATCAGCGCGCCGGGCGTGCCGCGCTGGACCAGGCTGCCGTCCGGGTTGTAGCCGCGGTCGGCAAATACTTCTTCGATGGCGGTCAGGCCGCCGTGTTTGGCCGCTGCGATCAGTTCGCTACCGGCCAGGCCGAACAACGCCAGCGTCGGATCGAGATCGTAGATGGCGGCGGCGATGGTGTCGGCCAGAGCGGCATCGCGCGCCGCCATGTTGTACAACGCACCGTGCGGTTTGACGTGCGCCAGTCGCGCACCATTGGCGAGGGCGATTGCCGTCAATGCACCGATCTGGTACTGCACACCGCTGTAGATCTCGTTGGGAGGCAGTTGCATTTCGGTACGGCCGAAGTTGTCGCGGTCTGGAAAACTCGGATGGGCGCCGATGGCGACGCCCTGATCGACCGCCCAGGCGACGCATTGCTGCATCATCAGCGCGCTGCCTGCGTGCCAGCCGCAAGCGATATTTGCTGAACTGACCAGCGCCAGCAGAGCCTCGTCGCTGCCGTCGCTTTGTTCGCCCAGATCGGCGTTGAGGTCAACGCCAAATTGCTGGTGTTTTTTAGGTGTCTCTGTCTTCGGCATCATCCGCTCCTCAGCTGATCAGTCTCTTACCCGGTCTTTACTTACTTACTGGCTTACTTGGTTGGCTAATCAGCGGCGCAATCTCTTGCCGGACGCAACCAGTGCATCGCCGCCGCTATTTGTTGCAGATATAAGTTATCGCGGCGCAGCTCTTCGCGCGCCTGAGCGGCATCGCATGCGACGAAGCGCAGCGTGCGGTTAAAGCGCAACTGCGCCAGCTTTGCCAGGTCGGCGCCGATCACCACGCCGATCTTCGGATAGCCGCCGGTGGTTTGCGCATCCGCCATCAGCACGATCGGCTGACCAGCCGGTGGCACCTGAATCACGCCAGGCAACACGCCGTGCGACAGCAGGTCGTGACTCTTCTTGATTTTCAGCTCAGGACCGCTCGGACGGAAACCCATGCGGTTGCTTTGCGTTGTCAGGGTCCAGGTACCGTCCCAGAATGCGCGCTGCGCCGTCGCTGTGAAGCTATCGTATTCGGGCCCGGGAATTACCCGGATCTGTAGCGGCTTGCTGTCGTGCGCGTTATACCAGGATGGCGCCCGTACCCCGAATGACGGCGCGGTATGGATTGCGGCGTCGGCATTTTTCAGGTGACAGGCAGTCAGGCTATCGCCTTCGGTTAGCGGCCGCCCGCCATGGCCGCCAAAGCGGGCCTGTAAATCGGTCGAGCGTGAGCCAAGCTGTTGGGCCGAATTGAAGCCGCCGGCCACTGCAAGGTAGCCGCGCATACCATGGCGCGCGGCATTCAGCCGCAGGGTTTGGCCGGCGCGCACGCGCACACTCCACCAAGGCGGCAGTGGACGTTCGTTGAGTGTTGCGCCGAAATCTGCGCCGCCCAGGGCGATCCGGCAATCCGACATGAATTGCAGTTCGCAGGGGCCGAGGGTGAACTCGATGGCGGCCGCTTCGCACGGATTACCGACCAGCATATTGGCGATCGATAACGCGGTGCGGTCGAGCGCGCCGGATTGGCAGATACCGAGATGGCGGAAATGCTCACGGCCCATATCCTGAACCGAATTGAGACGACCGGCGCGGATGATCTTGATCACTCGATCACCTCGCTGGCGACGAAGCGCACGCGGTCGCCCGGCTGTAGCAGGGTCGGTGGATTGTTGCCGGGATCAAACAGTTGTAACGCGCTATGCCCAATCAATTGCCAGCCGCCGGGCGATGCTGCCGGATAAATCCCGGTCTGGCTGCCGCCGATGCCGACCGAGCCGGCCGCCACGCTCACGCGCGGCTCGGCGCGGCGCGGGGTCGCCAGCGTATGATCTAGTCCGCCCAGGTACGGGAAGCCGGGCTGGAAACCAATGAAATAGACGACGTATTCGGGCGCGGTATGGCGCTTGACGACCTCGGCCGGCGACAGGCCGGTATGACGCGCCACATACTCCAGATCGGGGCCGCTGTCGCCGCCGTAGACCACCGGAATATTTATTTGGCGGCTAGCCTTGTCGCTGACGGCGACGCTTTCCCAGGCAGCCTGAAGACGTTGTTCCAGTTGCTGTGGATCGGCTGCCAGCGGGTCGAACAGGATGGTCAGGTTGTTCATGCCCGGCACGATATCGCGGACATGCGGCCATTGCACAGCCTGGACTGCGATGGCCCAGATCCGCTGCTGGCATTCCAGAGTGGCGCTGGCGCCGGTACTCAATATCAAGGCGCTTTCACCAAGTGCTTGTATGACTGGTTGAATCATTACGGCTGTCCTCCTTCTGCACCGGGGCTGAGAGAATCATCGTGTTGCAGACAGGGAAAAAAGCCGCTGCTACAGGGCGTAATGCCTCATCCGCACTCTTTAAAAGATGGCTCGTTGATACCTTGAGGCAGTTTGCAATATCATCGATCAAAAATAAAATGTCAATAATTTGTATGTAAATAGTCTATATTGTTGTGTCAATCCTGCTGTCGCGAGAGCTGTGGATTGCATCGATTTCGCATTTTCGTAGATAAATAACTGCGCCTATGATTGGTGTTTTTTGGCCTTGGGGATATTGATGAACGGTGCCGCCTCTAAAATTCTATCTTCCGCACACTTGGCTTCAGAACGCAGTGTCGAGTTGTCGGAGCTGGAATACGCGTTGATTATTGCCGGCAATGCATTCAATCGCTGGATGGCGCGCTGCATGTCGGCTGCCGGGGTCAAGGACATGACGCCGGTGGAGGTGTCGTTACTGCACCATGTTTGCCACCGTGAACGCAAAAAAGCCTTGCCGATATTTGCTTCGTCCTCAATATCGAAGATACCCACATCGCCAGCTACGCACTCAAGAAGCTAGTGAAAGCCGGTTACGTCCACAGTGAGAAGGTTGGTAAGGAAGCCTATTTTTCGACCACTCCCGAAGGCTACGCGCTGTGCCTCAAGTACCGCGAAGTGCGCGAGGAATGCCTGATCACGGTGCTGCCTGACAGCGGCCTCTCGAACCAGGCGCTGGCTGATGCCGCCAAGCTGTTGCGCGCCGCATCCGGCTTGTACGACACTGCCTCGCGCGGGGCTACCTCAAGATAGTGTCGATAGTGTCGAGTGTTTTGATCGCAGGCGGCCGGCCAGCCGATAAAAAGGCGCTTGAAGATTCATATCGTTCAGTCAAGATGCGAATCGCGGCGTCAGGCTCCGGCAAAGCCGCAGTATGCGGCGAACACGGGAATCTTGGGGGCGTAGGAATCGTAGCAATCTTAGAGACGGTTTCATAAAGGCTGCGATGCCTGCTGAAGTTTGCTCCAGCAGATCAGACTGCAGCCAAGTTTAAGGAATGCTTGATGAATATCAGCGCGACGTTCGAAACGAATGCGAAGACGA
>NZ_JBIIVN010000133.1:0-7324 GCF_044339385.1 Collimonas sp.
GTTGCGGGTACGGAACCCTCTGTTCCGCTACGCTCCACAGACGATTCCGTACCCGCAACGGCAAGATCAACAGCAACACCAAGAGCAACAGAAAAACCGGGACAGCGCCGCGCAGCTGTATTGGAGGTAGGAAGTGCTTCTTAAACTATGCAGATATTTGTCTGGACAGATGGGTCCACTTTATTTATTCCGTACCAAAGATCTGGATAAGATGATTTTTGCCAGCCGTACCAACGCAGGCCTGCAACGTACCCTCGGTGCAATCGACCTGATCTTGCTGGGCGTCGGTGCCATTGTCGGCACCGGTATCTTCGTTCTCACTGGTACCGGAGCATTGCTGGCTGGACCGGGCTTGTCGCTATCGTTTGTGCTTGCGGCAATTGCTTGCGGCTTTTCTGCGTTGTGCTATGCCGAGTTCGCATCGACGGTGCCGGTGTCTGGCTCGATCTACACTTACAGCTATGCCACGATGGGAGAAATTGTCGCCTGGATTATCGGCTGGGATTTGATGCTGGAATATGGATTAGCCACATCGGCGGTAGCGGTCGGCTGGTCAGGCTATACGCAGTCGCTGCTGACGGGCTTCGGCATCGCCGTGCCAACTTTACTGAGCGCGGCGCCGGGCGCTGTGCCTGGAATCACTACCTGGTTCAACCTGCCGGCATTTTGCATCTTGCTGGTGATTACGGCGCTGTTGTCGATCGGTATCCGTGAATCGGTGCGCGCCAACAACATCATGGTTTTTATCAAACTGGCGGTGGTGCTGCTGTTCATCGCCGTCGGCGTCGGCCATGTGCAACCGGCCAACTGGCAGCCTTACCTGCCGTTCGGCTATAACGGCGTCTTCAACGCTGCCGCGATTGTGTTTTTTGCCTTCATCGGTTTTGATGCGGTGACTTCTGCTGCCGAAGAGGTGAAGAATCCTGCGCGGGCGTTGCCAATCGGGATCATCGCCTCGCTGGGAATATGCGCTGTACTATACGTGGCAGTGGCGGCGATCATGACGGGCATCGTGCCGTTCGACAAATTTGCCGGGATCGATCATCCGATTTCTCTGGCCTTGCAATATGCCGGCGAGAACTGGGTCGCCAGCTTTGTCGACCTGGGGGCAATCATCGGTATGACCACGGTGATCCTGGTGATGACCTACGGCCAGACCCGTATCTTGTTTGCGATGTCGCGTGACGGCTTGCTGCCTAAGCGGCTATCGAACATTCACCCGCGCTTCGCCACGCCGTTCTTTACTACCTGGCTGGTGGGGATCGTGTTTGCATTCATTGCGGCGTTGATTCCGTTGAACATTCTGGCGGAGTTGATCAACATCGGTACCTTGATGGCATTTTCATTGATTGCGGTGGCGGTGCTGGTATTGCGCAAGACGCGGCCTGATTTGCCAAGGGCGTTTCGTTGCCCTGGCGTGCCATTCGTGCCGCTGGCGGCGATTGGTTTTTGCGTATTCCTGATGTGCCGTTTACAGGCGATGACGTGGATCGCATTTCTGTGCTGGCTGGCGATCGGCTTCGCGGTATATTTCGGTTATGCCCGGCGGCATTCGTTATTGCATCCAAAAGAATAGCCGTCGGTTGGTCCGTTGGCGACCTTGCAGTTCAAGCTTTCGGGGCGGCCAAGCGGATTAGGTTTACGCCAAGCACCGCCACTCGGCAGTCAAATTGCGGCGGATTTTTTTCGCTGACTCTGGCGGAAGTTATTCAGATCTCATTTGACGGCTCATGGCGTCCGTGCGGTGATTCATTTGCAATAAACATTCATCGCATTCCATGTAGCTATCAGTCCGATAGCTTCTCGCATTGACGGATTTGAAAGTAAAAAAGCCGCTGCGCTGTTCGCGCATGACATTGCGAACAGCGCAGCGGCTTTTTTGACCTGCCGGGTCTTACGGTTTGGTCGTTGCTACCGGGTTAGCGTTTGCCTTGGCTTCATCGCGGACGATGACGACGCTCAATTGGCCTGGGTCGATTCGTTTGCGGAAGGCATCGTTGACCTGGTCCAGTGTAAGCGCGCTGATCTTGTCTTCGATTTGCTTGCTCCAGGCAAACGTGCGGTCCAGGTCCAGCAGTCTGGCCCAACCGGCGCTGAGCGCGCCATCTTGCGCGCGTGAGTTTTGGTTTTCCTGCAGGATGCCGGATTTGGCGCGTGCCAGTTCTTCTGCGGTGAGCCCGTCCTTGATTACTCGCGCCAGTTCTTGCCTGACAGCCTGGTCGACCTTGTTCAGGTTTTGCGGCGCTGAAATGGCTTGTATCGAGAAGCGCGCAGCACGGTTGATGGCGCTGATGTCGAGCGCAGAGCCGATGCCGTACGACAGGCCTTCCTGCTGCCGCACCCGGTCAACCAGGCGCGATTTAAGGCCACCCCCGCCAAACAGGTAGTTGGCAACCATCATGGCGGGATAATCGGTATCGTCGTCACGCATGTCGAGGTTCAGACGGGCGACATAAAAGCCGTTTTCCTTGTCTGGCGAGTTGATCGTCTTTTGCATCGGCGCGACATCGAAGTTATGGCGGATAACGCGTGCGTATGGCGCACCGCTTTGCCATGTGCCGAACTCATCCTGGATCACTTGGGTGACGGCGGCAACATCGAAATCGCCGACGATTGCCAGTTCACCTTGCGAGGCACCGTAGAAGTCACGATGAAAAGCGCTGACATCGGCCAGCGAGGTGGCGTTGATACTGGCGATCTGTTGATCAATGCTCTGTGCCGCCAGCCAATGGCCTTGCGGGTATTGGTTAAAATGTGCCGACATGGCTTCGGCGGCGAGCGTGCTCGGCTCATTGCGCGACGCTTCCAGTGCCACCAGCGCTTCCTTGCGCATCCGTTCGAATTCGGCCGGGTCGAAACGCGGATGCTTGAGCACACTGGCAACCAGTTGCAGCGCAGCTGGCAGATTACTGCGGGTAGTTTGGAACTGCGTCAAGCTGCCACTGATCTTGAGTTTGGAAAACTCGTCGGCCAGTTGTTCGCGTGTTAGCGTGCTGCTACCGCGCATCAGCATGGCATCGGTCAGTTCGGATGCCGTTTTCTTGCCGAACAGGCTCTTTTCATCGCCCCACAGCAAATTCAGTTTAACCGAGACGGTCTCGCCACGCGTCTTCTTCGGTAGCAGCGCCAGTTTCAAGCCACCCACCTTGCTGCGCTGAGTACGGGCATCAATATTCGCTTGCGACGGATCGAACGCTTCGCCGTCGGCGATCGCCTTCTGCGGTTTGTACTCTGCCAGCACTGCCGTCACGCTTGGTGCTGCAGGCACATCGGCGCGTTGAGGCTGGTCTTCCGGCAAGAACATGCCGACCGTGCGATTGTCGCGCGTGAAATAGTGTGCTGCGGCAGCGGCGACCTGTTCCGATGTAACTTCGTTGGCGCGATCCCGGCCCAGGAACATCAAGCGCCAGTCACCCAGCGCAATGGTGCTAGACATGGCGACGCCGACTTTCTGATGATCGTTTAGCAGCTTTTCGAAAGCGTTGGCATTGGCCAGGCGCACCCGTTCCATTTCTTCGGGAGTGAGCGGGGTCTTGGCGAATTGCTCGATGCCGTCGATCAGGGCTTGTCGTACCGGTTCAATCGGTTCGCCTTTCTTGACGACGGCGGCGATAATTTCTAAACCGGGCGCGTAGCCGGTCATTTCATAATTGAACACCGCGGTCGCCTTGCCGGTTGCAACCAGTGATTTATGCAGGCGGCCATTAGGGGTATCCGCCAGAATCGTGCCGGCGTAGGACAGTGCATCGCTGTCGGCATGCAGCTCGCTCGGAATCTTGTAGGCCACCGCGACAATCTGCACGTCGCCCTGACGGCGCACGATGACGCTGCGTTCGCCGTCCTGGGTTGGCTCGACGGTCCAGAAATCGCGCATCTTGCGGGCCGGTTTCGGCATCTTGCCGAACGCCTGGTTAACCCAGGCCAGGGTCTGGGCCGGATCGAACTTGCCGGCGATCAGCAGCACGGCATTGTCCGGCTGATAGTAGGTTTTATAAAAGGCTTGCAGGTTTTCGATCTTGACGTTTTCGATATCGCTGCGATTGCCGATGGTCGGCTTGCCGTAGTTGTGCCAAGCGTAGGCGACACCTTGCAGGCGCTTGATGAGCACACCGAACGGCGAGTTCTCGCCCTGTTCGAATTCGTTGCGAACCACCGTCATTTCGCTATCCAGGTCTTTTCTGGCGATAAACGAATTGAGCATGCGGTCGGCCTCCATGTCGATCGCCCATTTCAGGTTGTCGTTGCTGGCCTGAAATATCTCGAAATAGTTGGTGCGATCCATATTGGTGGTGCCGTTGAACGACATGCCGCGCTGGCTAAAATCCTGCGGAATCGACGGGTGCCTAGGCGTGCCCTTGAACATCAGGTGTTCAAGCAGATGCGCCATACCGGTCTCACCGTAGTTCTCGAAGCGCGAACCGACCAGATAGGTCATGTTAACGGTCACCGTGGGTTTCGACGAATCTGGAAACAGCAATACCTTGAAGCCGTTGGCGAACCGGTATTCGGTGATGCCTTCGGCCGACGGGCCCTGCGAGACCCCAGCGGGCAGCGCGATGGCCGCTGGGGCAAAGCCGGTGAAGCCCATGCTCAGGGTGGCAGCAAGCAGGCAGGATCGCAGTCGGTTAGACCATTGATGACGGAATAGATGCATGTAATTCCCGATCTGTTGAGGTTGAATGAAGGTAATCTATTGAACGATTACCCGTTACCGTTTGTGTCCGGTGGAGGGGGCGCAGTGCGGACGTCAGATGCTACCGCCGGACAAGACAAATATTGCTTATTTTGCCATAGCGGTAGCCGGGGAGGGGAGATGCTGAGACAGCATGCTTTACTCTGTAGGCGGAACGTAGCCGGTGGCAGCATCGGCGCCATCGCCGAAGAAGTGTTTTCCCATTTGTACCGCGAGGTATTTGCGGGCGCGTACATCGGCCAGGTTCAGGCGGTTTTCATTGACCAGCATGGTCTGGTGCTTGAGCCAACCGGCCCAGGCTTCTTTCGAGACGCTTTCATAAATGCGCTTGCCCAATTCGCCCGGATATGGCGCGAAGTCGAGACCCTCCGCTTCTTTATCGAGCTTGATGCAGTGAACGGTGCGTGCCATGGTTTTTCCTTGTAGGTTGGCGAGTCCAGTGCAATGCAATGTATTGAATGGACTCAGTTTTTAAGATTGAGGTTAGCGCCTGACAGCGGCAGCTGCAGCTGCAATTTGGTTATCCAGAGCGGTGCGAGTTGCTACAGCGTCTTGATCAATACCAATGATTTTCGTTGCCAGTTATACATGTGTTGGCGATCCTTCGGCAAATCGTCAACTGTGGCATGCGCGAAGCCGCGCCGCAGGAACCAGTGCGAAGTACGCGTCGTCAGCACAAACAGCTTGTTGAAACCGGCCGCGCGGGCGCGGCTTTCCATGTGCTTCAGGATACGTTCGCCGTCGCCTTGCGCCTGTACTTCCGGATTCACTGTCAGGCATGCCATTTCAGCCATTTTTTCGGATGGGAACGGATACAGTGCGGCGCAGCCGAAGATCACACCATCATGCTCGATCACCGAGAAGTAGTGGATCTCGCGCTCGATCAGCTCGCGGCCACGCTTGACCAGTGTGCCATCCGCTTCCAGCGGCTCGATCAGTTTGAGAATGCCACCGACATCTTCAATCGTCGCTTCCCGCAGGCTCTCCAGATTTTCGTACGAAATCATCGTGCCCACGCCATCGTGAGTGAACAATTCCAGCAGCACCGAACCGTCGGTGGTAAACGGCACCACATGGGCGCGCGGCACCCCGGCGTTACAGGCCTTGATCGCGTGTTGCAGATAGAAGGCCGAATCGGCCGGCAGACAGCCGCTGTCGAGCACAGCTTGCGCCTGGTGCGATGATAGTTCGCGGATTTCGGTATCGCCGGCATCTTTCATCAGCGGTGTTTCGCTGATGAAGATCAGTTTCTCGGCGCGTAGCGAAATCGCCGCCGCCACCGCCACGTCCTCCATGGTCAGGTTGAAGGCTTCGCCGGTCGGCGAAAAGCCGAGCGGCGACAGCAGCACCAGGCCGCCGGCGTTGAGAATCGGGTGGATGGTATCGTAGTCGATTTTACGCACCACCCCGGTCAGTTGCAGATCGGCGCCATCGATCACGCCGAGCGGACGGGCGGTGACAAAGTTGCCAGAAATAATACGAATCGCTGCATGTGCCATCGGCGTGTTCGGCAAGCCCTGGCTGAATGCCGCCTCGATATCCAGGCGCAACTCGCCGGCGGCTTCCTTGGCGCACTCCAGTGCTGCGGTATCGGTAATGCGCAAGCCATTGTGGAAGCGTGCTTCGACGTTACGCAACGCCAGTTGCTCTTCGACCTGCGGCCGCGAACCGTGAACAATAACGACCTTGATGCCGAGTGCATGTAAGAGCGATAAGTCCTGCGCCAGCACCGGCAGCGCGCCGGCGGTGACCAGTTCGCCCGGAAAGGCGACGACAAAGATCTTGCCCCGGAAGGCATGGATGTACGGTGCGACCGAGCGCAGCCATTCTACGAATTCATTGGGATTTTCCATGCCGCTCATTATATACAGGACACCATACCGGCTGCACGGATTCAGCGATTTGCAGACAGTTTTATCGCTGTCGTCAACTAACGGTTTTTTGGGGGGAGAGGCAAAATTTTGTAAAGCCGCAAGATGCAAAATTGCTGCATTGTTGAATTGTTGAATTGCTTATGGCTTCGGACGATCTTTTCGAGATCATCGGTTGCATGGTGTAGCTCGAGTGTAAGACAGTTGATATAGACAACATTCTGTCTTGGCCGCTCATGCTGGCTCACCGGCAAGATCGCTATGGGCGCCTGGCTCGCCCCTGGATGTCGCGGATGAAGCCCCATGCCGCAGTCGGCCCAGAGTTTTTTGCCGGACAGCATCCCCTCTCAGCCGCCACGTTTTTTCTCGAAAGCCAGGCAGTTCAGTCTTGCGGCTGAGAGCTCGTCTATTCTATTTTGTTGCTGGTGAACGTATTTGAATTTGCTACCTTCGGCTAAATTGTGGTTCTGGAGAAGCCGATGAAGTGCCTGGCAGAACTGACCGAAACTCAGGATAAGACCTTGCAGCAACTGTCGATCAACCATAAACATCGCCATATTCGTACCATTGATCAGGAAGCGCCCAACCCTTGGCAAGTCGATCATCACATGCGGCTGTTCGACTTGCTAACCTACAGCCCCGAACTGAACATGATTGAGCTTCCCTCGATTTTTCGTCTTCCAACAGGTGGCTTTTATGCCGCCTGTTTTTCCTGATGTTGCTCAGTGAGCCAGTCATCTAAATACTGGCAGGGTGAACG
>NZ_JBIIVN010000005.1:0-35184 GCF_044339385.1 Collimonas sp.
CACCTTATATCTCCTGCCTAAAAATTAGACAGGGCAAGTAGAACACCTGGGTCAATTTTGAATCAGCACTATGCCCTTTGCTGGGTCAATTTTCGGTCAGCCGTAACAATCAGTTCAAGGCCCACTCTTGCCCGACCTGTCGTTGATAGGCCCCGGGCGCCTGCGTGAGCTCATCGAAACTTATCACATCATAGGCATCCGGCTGGGCCAGCAGCGCACGCAGCAGTTGGTTATTCAACCCATGGCCGGACTTATGCGCGGTGTAACTGGCCAACAACGGATGACCGATCAGGTATAGATCGCCGATCGCGTCGAGAATCTTGTGGCGCACAAATTCATTTTCATAGCGCAGGCCATCGCTGTTGAGGATGCGGTACTCATCCATCACGATAGCGTTTTCCAGAGAGCCGCCGCGCGCCAAGCCCAGGCCGCGCATGGTCTCGACGTCCTGCATAAAACCGAAAGTGCGCGCACGCGCTACTTCCTTCACGTACGACTCTGTGCTGAAATCGACTTCCGCAGTCTGGCCAGTGCCATCCACTGCGGGGTGATTGAACTCGATGAAAAACTTCAGCTTGAAGCCATTGCATGGCTCCAGCCGGGCCCATTTTTCGCGGCTTCCTTCGCCTTCGCGGACTTCTACGGTTTTTTTGACCCGGACAAATTTCTTGGCGACGTTCTGCTCTTCCAGTCCGGCTTGCTGCAACAGGAACACGAACGAGGAGGCCGAACCGTCCATGATCGGAATTTCTTCAGCCGTCACGTCGATATATAAGTTATCGATGCCGAGCCCACAACAGGCGGACATCAAATGCTCGATGGTTGATACCCGGACACCATCCTTGATCAATACCGACGCCATCCGGGTATCACCGACTTCGGTGGCTCTCGCCGGAAAATCGACAGGCGGATCGATATCGACACGACGGAAAACGATGCCGGTATCGACAGCGGCCGGGCGCAAGGTCAGCTCGGCCTTGGCGCCGGAATGGACGCCAATGCCTGTGGTCTTGACAATCTTCTTTATGGTACGTTGTTTCAACATGATGAGATTATAAGTCTGACTGACAATTATTCTGTAACGATGTGTTGGCGCTGTTGGGTAAAAAACACGCAATGCGTTTTTTACCAAGATAAACAAAACGCGGCACCGAGGCACCGCGTTGCTTAATCTACCAGAACGAACTAACTATCAGCCCAGTTGCGCCAGCAGGGTTTCTGCATTGGAGACTTCGAATTTGCCACCCTCTTCAACATTCAGCTGCTTGACCACGGCATCGTCGATCAATGCCGAGAAACGCTGCGAGCGAACGCCCATGCCGAACTTGCCGAAATCTGCATCCAGACCCAACGCCTTGACGAAATCGGCATTGCCGTCGGCCAGCAAACGGACGATGCCGGTGGCCTTTTGGTCGCGGCCCCATGCGCCCATGACAAAGGCGTCGTTGACCGAGATCGCCCAGATTTCATCAACGCCCTTGGCCTTGAATTCTGCTGCATGCTGGATATAGCCTGGCAGATGCTTGGCGGAGCAAGTTGGGGTAAATGCGCCCGGCAAGGCAAATAAGGCAATCTTCTTGCCCTTGACCAAATCGCTGACGTTGAACGAATTCGGTCCGAGCGAGCAGCCTTCGGACTCGGTTTCGATGAATTCTGCCAATTTACCTTCCGGTACGGAATCGCCGATCTTGATAGTCATGATAAATCCTTGTCTGAGTGACCGGGTCGCCACAAACCTGTCGCATCAGGCTTGTTAGTATCGCGAAAACGCTGGCAATCGATTGCCAGAGCGCGCCGGATACCAGCATTGCAGAACCAGCCCGAAGCCGCACGAGCACATCCTGAAAATCCAGAATAATGGTGAGTGGAAACCCCTAAAGAAAACGCCGCGCCTTCCGACGCGGCGTGCAACCCGCAGTATGCCTTGTTCCGCAATTTCGTGCAGAAACCGGCCGCAGACGGCGAGTAGTTAAAATCGGCCATCTGCGGTCGGCACTATGGGGTTATCGCCCCTGCGCGCTTGCTCAGTCGGCTTGTTTGCGCAAGAAAGCCGGAATATCGTAGGTTTCCATACCGTTTTTCTCCAATGCGCGCACGGTATCGGATGCCGACTCGCGACGCCATACCGCTGGCGCCTTCATGCCCTCAAACGACGAACTGCCGTGACCTGTCGATGCCTGACCATGCTGCGCCAGCGGCTCATTGTGGGTGCCGGTCCGCATCATCGGCGCTTGCACCAACTGCACTGCCTTGCGGGCACGCCCCAAGCCGGTGGCAACCACGGTCACGCGGATATCGTCGCCCATTGCTTCGTCGTAGGCGATACCTTGCGCGATCGACGCATCCGGTGCCGCAAAAGCGCGCACGGTTGCCATGACTTCCTTGATTTCCTTACCCTTCAGGCTACGGCTGGCGGTGACGTTGACCAGCACGCCGCGCGCGCCGGACAGATCGATGCCATCCAGCAGTGGCGAGGCAACCGCCTGCTCGGCGGCCAGACGGGCGCGATCCACGCCGGATGCCGTCGCGGTTCCCATCATCGCCTTGCCTTGTTCGCCCATGATGGTCTTCACGTCGTTGAAGTCGACGTTGATGTGACCGGGCACATTGATTATTTCAGCGATACCAGCAACTGCGTTATTGAGCACATCGTCGGCGTGTTGCAGCCATTCCATCATGCTGTCATCTTCGTAAATCTCTTCGAGCTTCTCGTTGAGAATGATAATCAGCGAATCGACATGCTGGGACAACGCTTCCAGGCCTTCGTCGGCGATGTCCATGCACTTCTGGCCTTCATACGAGAACGGCTTCGAGACTACTGCCACAGTCAACGCGCCTTGCTCCTTGGCGATCTGCGCCACCACCGGCGCAGCGCCGGTGCCGGTGCCGCCGCCCATCCCGGCAGCGATGAAGACCATGTGTGCGCCGCGCAAGGCATCTTCGATGCGACCGCGCGACTCTTCCGCCAACTGACGTCCCACCGCCGGTTTCATGCCGGCACCCAGGCCGGTATCGCCGATCTGGATAACGTTATGCGCCTTCGATTGCTTGAGCGCTTGTGCATCGGTATTGGCGGCGATGAACTCAACCCCCGACACCCCTTTATTGATCATATGTTGGACCGCATTGCCGCCAGCACCGCCGACGCCGACGACTTTAATCACGGTACCCAAAGTTGCATTGTCAAGCATATCGATTTCCATGATATTTCCTCATAAAGTTGCAGCATTCAGTCAATAGGCATCACGCGCTGTGAGGCCTATTGACTGACAACTGCGCGTTACACAAACAACATTAAAAATAAAATTCAACCAAATATACAAACACACATCACAACAACCGGCCAGTCTCTGCAAATTGCATCCGGTAACGCGGAGGGCAATGCCCCCCAGCGTTGACTCTTAACCTCTGCCCCGCAATTACTCAAACTACCAGATACTAGAAATTACCCAAAAACCATTCCTTCATGCGCTGCCAGATCGCTTTTGCCGAGCCTTCCTGACGCGTCACGATATAGCCGCGCAGGTATTGCTTCTTCGCCTCCAGCAGCAAACCCAACACTGTTGAATACCGTGGACTGCGCACCACATCGGCCAACTGGCCGTGATACTCCGGGGTGCCCAGACGTGCCGGCTTGAGAAAAATATCTTCCGCCAACTCGATCATTCCGGGCATCATCGATGAACCGCCGGTCAGCACCACGCCGCTCGACAGCACCTCTTCGTAGCCGGACTCGCGCACCACCTGGTGCACCAGCGCAAACAATTCCTCGACACGCGGCTCAATCACCGCAGCCAGTGCCTGGCGCGACAGGGTGCGCGGATTGCGATCGCCCAGCCCTGGCACTTCCAGCGTCTCGCCCGGATCGGCCAGAATTTGCTTGGCCACGCCGTAGCGCAATTTAATCTCTTCCGCTTCCGTGGTCGGGGTACGCAACGCTATCGCGATGTCGTTGGTAATCTGATCACCGGCAATCGGAATCACGGCCGTATGCCGGATAGCGCCCTCAGTGAACACCGCTACGTCGGTAGTGCCACCGCCGATATCGACCAACACCACGCCTAACTCTTTTTCGTCCGGCGTCAGCACTGCATCGGCAGACGCCATCGGTTGCAGAATCAAGTCCGATACTTCCAGCCCGCAGCGACGAATGCACTTGACGATGTTTTGTACAGCAGAAACCGCGCCAGTGACGATGTGCACCTTGACCTCAAGCCGAATGCCGCTCATGCCGATCGGTTCGCGCACATCTTCCTGGCTATCGACGATAAATTCCTGAGGCACCGTATGCAGTAATTGCTGATCGGTCGGGATATTGACCGCCTTCGCCGTTTCTATAACGCGCGAGACATCGGCTGCGCTGACTTCCTTGTCCTTGATTGCCACCATACCGCTCGAGTTGAAGCTGCGGATGTGGCTGCCGGCAATCCCGGTATACACATTGCGGATCTTGCAGTCTGCCATCAGCTCGGCTTCTTCCAGCGCCCGCTGGATCGACTCGACAGTCGCTTCGATGTTGACCACTACGCCCTTCTTCAAGCCCTTTGATTCGGCCTGTCCAAGGCCGATGACTTCATGGCGTCCATCCGACAATACCTCTGCTACCACGGCCACCACCTTGGAGGTGCCAATGTCGAGTCCGACGATCAAATTTTTTGCGTCTTTTGTCATAATGTTTCGCTTATTTTTTCTTGCTTCCCAATCCGCCGGACAAACCGCTCGCCTTCAGCGCCAAGCCATTCGGATACCGCATATCTACACTTTCAATCCGCCCCTGCAAACGCGACTTCAATTGCGGATAAATCTGCACCAGCCGCGCCACACGCTCTCTCAGCGTGTCCTTGTTTTGCTCTCGTCCCAGTTCCACGGTCATACCGTTGTCCAGCTTCAGAGTCCATGCATAGCGACTTGATAAATCGACCTCTACCGGATTCAACTCAAGCGGCCGGAACCAGCGGCGGAAGTCCGCCAGCCGCGCCACGACATCCTTTTCGCTGCCTTCAGGGCCTGACAGGCGCAGCAACTCGCCGTCTTCCTCTGCCTCGTCCAGATTGGCAGTAAATAAATCGCCATGCACCGATAGCAAACGTCCGTCATCGTCCCAGGTCGCCAGCGGCTGATGCTCTTCTATCATCACAATCAGCTTGTTCGGCCATTCGCGCTGCACCGACGCCTTGCGTACCCACGGTACCGATTCAAAGGCGCTGCGCACCGCATCGAGGTTGGCGGTAAAAAAATTGCCCTTGATACGCGGCAGCGCACTGGCCTGGATGATCAACGGATTAACCCGACGCAGCTCGCTATGAGCAGCACCCTCGACGCGGATTTCCTTCAGCATGAACATCGGTCGCTGCGCCAGCCACCAGATACCGCCCCCCAATAATGCGAGCGCGGCCAAGCCCAGCAGGGCGTTGGAGATTGCGTTCAGCATTTTGATGTCTTGCCACATGGTTATCGACTTTATCGCCTGGATCGTTAGGTATTTTTTAAATAATTTTTTTAAATAATTTCTTTAGATTTTCACATCTGCCTTACTTGACGTTCACTCTGGCTTCCAATCTGCGCTAGGCTTCAGATCCAGTGCGGCAGAAGCCAGTATTTCCAGACACAAATCTTCGTAGCTGACGCCATTCGCCTTGGCTGCCATCGGCACCAGCGAGTGGCCGGTCATGCCAGGCGAGGTATTGATCTCAATCAGGAACGGTTCGCTATCCGAATCGCGCAACATGAAATCCACACGCGCCCAGCCCTCGCATCCGATCGCTTTGTAGGCTTGCACCGCGAGCGACTGTATCCGCCCGGTCAACGCGGCATCCAGCGGAGCCGGGCAAAAATACTTGGTATCGTCAGTGAAATATTTATGCTGATAGTTGTAGTTACCCTCTGGCGCCCGAATCTCTACAATCGGCAGCGCCCGCGCGGCACGGCCTGCGCCCAGCACCGGCACGGTCAGCTCGCGACCGCGAATGAATTCTTCTGCCAGCACGACATCATCATATTTAGCGCACAACGTAAAACCGTCGTTCATGTCGGAATAACCAGCCACCTTGCTGATACCGATGGTCGAACCTTCATGTGGCGCCTTCAGCATCAGCGGCAATCCCAACACATCCGGCACCTGGCGCAATTCTTCACGCGTGGCGCTGTGCGCATCCAGGACCAGAAATTGTGGTGTCGGCAAATCCATGCTGCGCCAGATACGTTTGGTCATCACCTTGTCCATCGCAATCGCCGACGCCATGACGCCTGGGCCAGTGTAAGGAATACCAAGCTGCTCCAATGCGCCTTGCAAGGTGCCGTCTTCGCCGTAGCGACCATGCAGAGCGATGAACACGCGATCAAATTTCTCCGCCGCCAGTTCCGCCAGACTGCGTTCGGCAGGATCAAACAGATGCGCATCGACACCATGGCTTTTCAAGGCTTGCAACACACCTTGTCCGGACATGATCGACACTTCGCGCTCGGCCGAACGCCCGCCGAACAGTACCCCGACTTTTCCGAATTGATTGCCTGTCATTTTTTCACTCATCTTCTTATCCGTACCTGTCTACAACTATCTATACCTGTTTTTGCGTTTATTGCTCGACGAATTGCGCCAGCTTAGCGGGCACGCCGCTAATTGAACCGGCTCCCATGGTCATCACTACATCACCATCGCGTACGATATTCAGAAGCGCGCTCGGCATGTCGTTGATATCTTCCACAAACACCAGTTCGCCCATGCCGGCGACCCGCAACGCATGCGCCAGCGCGCGGCCGTCGGCAGCCACAATCGGCGACTCACCGGCGGCATAAATCTCCGCCAGCACCAGCACATCGACCGTCGACAGCACTTTGACAAAATCTTCGAACAAATCACGGGTACGGGTATAGCGGTGCGGCTGAAACGCCAGTACCAGACGTCGCCCCGGATAGGCGCCGCGCGCAGCGGCAATCGTGGCAGCGGTTTCTACCGGATGGTGGCCGTAGTCGTCAACCAGTGCGAACTCGCCTTTGGGCTGGCCGGCAGCGTCTTGCAGTTTGATTTGGCCGTAACGGGTAAAGCGCCGTCCGACGCCGTTGAATTCGGTCAGGGCTTGCTGGATCGCCGCGTCTGCAACGCCCAGTTCGCGCGCAATCGCAATCGCTGCGCAAGCGTTCTGGACGTTGTGCATGCCGGGCTGATTCAAGCTGATCGGCATGGCCTGATAACCTTTCTGAATCACCGTGAACTGCATGTGGCCGCCGACCGGCTTGGCCTCAATGGCACGCACATCGGCCTCCTCATGGAAACCATAAGTGGTGATCAGCTTGGAGATCTGCGGCATGATTTCGCGCACATTGGCGTCGTCCATGCACAACACCGCGACGCCGTAGAACGGCAGACGCTGTGTGAATTCGACAAACGCCTGCTTCAGCTTGCCGAAATCGTGATCATAGGTGTCCATATGATCAGCATCGATATTGGTGATGACTTCGATCACTGGAGACAGATTCAGGAATGAGGCATCCGACTCATCGGCTTCCGCCACAATGAAGTCACCAGAACCCAGCTTGGCGTTGGCGCCGGCACTTGTTAAGCGACCGCCGATGACGAACGTCGGATCCAGACCGCCTTGCGCCAGCACGCTTGCCACCAGGCTGGTGGTAGTGGTCTTGCCGTGGGTACCGGCAATCGCGATGCCGCGCTTGAGGCGCATCAGTTCGGCCAGCATGACCGCACGCGGCACAATCGGAATATGTTTCTCGCGCGCGGCGACGACTTCCGGATTGTCGGCCTGCACCGCCGTCGATGTGACGATCGCATAGGCCTGATCGACATTCGCGGCGGCATGGCCTCTGCTGACCTTAGCGCCGAGAGCAACCAAGCGCCGGGTTGCCGCATTGTCACCGAGATCGGAGCCTGAAATCGTGTAGCCGAGATTCAGCAGCACTTCTGCGATGCCACTCATGCCGCTACCGCCAATGCCCACAAAATGAATATTTTTAACTTTATGTTTCATGCTACGTCCCTGCCAATTCTTCAAGAACCTGCGCGATGGCTTGATTCGCATCGCGTCGGCCGTTTTCATATGCTGCCTGCGCCATTGCCTGGCAGTCTTCGCGCGAGATCTGCGCCAACAATGCAGCCAGGCGTTCTTTACTCAATTCTGTTTGCGGCAAATGGATCGCTGCCTTCTGGCTCGCCATCCATTTGGCGTTATCGCGCTGATGCGATGTAGTCGATGCGACCAACGGCACCAGCACGCTGGCAACGCCGGCGGCGGTCAGTTCCGATACCGTGATGGCGCCGGCACGGCAGATCACCAGATCGGCATCGGCATAGCGACGCGGCATGTCGTCGATGAACGCCACGACTTCTGCGCTCACGCCGACTGCAGCATAGGCGCTGCGCAAGGCATCGATATGCTGCTTGCCGGACTGATGGGTCACGCTCGGGCGCGATTCGACGGGAATCAACGCCAACGCCGCCGGCAAACAATCATTCAACGCTTTGGCGCCGAGGCTGCCGCCCACCACCAGCAAACGTAATGGGCCATTGCGCCCACTGTAACGCTGCTGCGGCAATGGCAAGGCCATGATTTCCTTGCGTACCGGATTGCCGGTGACCAGCGCCTTGGCGGCAGCTTTGCCAAAATCGGCCGGAAAACCGAACAGCACCCGCTTTGCCAACGGCGTCAAAGTCTTGTTTGACAACAACAAGGCCGCATCCGCATTCACCAGCACCAGCGGCACACCGCGCAAGCGCGCCATGGCACCGCCCGGCACCGTCACGTAGCCGCCCATGCCGAGTACTACATCGGCCTGGCGGCGGCCAAGGATGCGGAAGCAGGCAGGGAAACTCAGCAGCATGCGCCAGGCGCCGCGCAGCGTATGCGCCACGCCTTTGCCGCGCAAGCCGGCGAAAACGATCTTGTCTATCTCGATACCATGCTGCGGCACCAGATCGGATTCCATGCCATGCGTGGTGCCGAGCCAGGTCACTTGCCAGCCGCGCGCACGCATGGTGTCGGCAATTGCCAGGCCGGGGAATATATGGCCGCCGGTGCCCGCCGCCATGATGACCAGACGTTTCACATGCGATGTCATGCCCGGCCTCCGCGCATCAGAACCCGGTTTTCATAATCGATGCGCAGCAGGATCGCCAAACCGATGCAATTCATCAGCACCCCCGATCCACCGTAGCTCATCAGAGGCAAAGTCAAACCCTTGGTCGGCAGCAGGCCCAGATTGACGCCCATGTTGATAAACGTCTGCACACCGATCCAGATGCCGATCCCTTTGGCAGTCAGGCCGGCAAAGGTCTGCTCCATCGCAATTGCCTGACGGCCGATTTCAAATGCGCGCTTGATGATCCAATAAAACATCATGACCACCACCAGCACGCCGGCAAACCCCAGTTCTTCGCCGATCACAGCCAGCAGGAAATCGGTATGCGCTTCCGGCAGGTAATGCAGTTTCTCGACACTGGCTCCAAGACCGACGCCAAACAATTCACCGCGTCCAAAGGCGATCAGCGAATGCGATAACTGATAAGCCTTGCCCAGAGCATTTTCTTCCGCCCACGGATTCAGATAAGCAAAAATACGCTCGCGCCGCCACGGCGAGAGCCAGATCACCAGCGTAAACATGCCGGCCAGCATGGCCCCGATGCCACCGAACCAGATACCGTTAATACCACCCAGGAACAGGATGCCCATGGCAATGCAGACGATCACGCCGAACACGCCGAGATCCGGCTCCAGCATCAGCAACAGACCAACCAGTCCGACCGCGGCAGTCATCGGCAGAAAGCCCTTGGTCAGCTTGTGCATGACTTCCTGTTTGCGTACCGTGTAATTGGCGGCGTACAGAGCAATAAACAGCTTCATCAATTCCGACGGCTGCAGGTTAAAGATGCGGAACGACAACCAGCGTTTGGCGCCGTTGACGTCACGGCCGAGGCCCGGCACCAGCACTGCAGCCAGCAGAATCAGCGTGATCACAAACAGGTACGGCGCCCAGCGCTGCCAGGTGGCTATCGGGATGCGGAAAGTCAGCATTCCGGCAAACAGCGAGACGCAGATGAAAATCGTCTGCCGCACCAGAAAATGAGAGTTCGTATAGTTCGCATACTTAGGTGAATCGGGCAGCGCGATCGAGGCCGAATACACCATCACCAACCCAAACAGCATCAGCAACACAACCACCCACACCAGCGGTTGGTCGTACTCCATCATTTTCGACCGCTGGACGCCATGCTTTTGGCTGTCGAGCTGGCGCGGCCGCGCTGCCGGCGCAGCTGCAGATTTCGCTAAAAATGATGGAAAGGCGAATTTCATAACCCAACCTCGCCGCGCGATAAGGCCAATTCACGTACGGCATCGACGAACACTTGCGCCCGGTGCGCGTAATTGCGGAACATATCGAAACTTGCACAGGCTGGCGACAGCAGCACGGCATCGCCGGGCTGGGCCAGTTCGGCGGCGCAGGTAACGGCATGCTCCATGCTATCGCAGGCGAGAATCTCGATTCCGGCTGTTTCCAGACGACTGGCGACGGCGGCACGGATTGCCGCCGCATCACGGCCAATCAGCAACAGTGCGCGACCGTAGGCAGCCAGCGGTTCGGCCAGCGGTGCAAAATCTTGTCCCTTGCCTTCGCCGCCAGCGATCAACAACAAGTGGCTGGCATTACCATCGCCATCCGAACCGCGGCCCAGCCCGTTCAGTGCCGCTACCGTGGCGCCGACATTGGTGCCCTTGCTGTCATCGTAATAGTCGACGCCGCCAATGGTGGTGACCAGCTCAACCCGATGCGGCTCGCCGTGATATTCGCGCAGCCCGTGTAACAGCGGCGCGAAAGGTAAATCGATAGCGCGGCACAACGCCAGCGCTGCCAATGCATTGGCAGCATTGTGGCGGCCACGAATGCGCAACGCATCGGCCGGCATCAAGCGCTTGAGCGTGACCGGCAACAATGTCAGTTGTTCTTTCTTGCTGCGCCGCTTCTCGACCCGCTCTTCTTCGTCGCCCGGCACCGCCACCGACAACCATTGCATGCCGTTATCGCTGATCAGGCCGAAACAATCGCCGTCGAGCGGCTCATCGAAGCCAAAGCTGACGCTGCTGCCGGTGCGGAATTGCATCGTCAACGGATCGTCGCGATTCAGTACACGAATCGTGTTGTTGCCAAAAATGCGCGCTTTGTCGGCGACATAGGACTGCATGTCGTCATGCCAGTCGAGGTGATCCTGGCTGATATTCAAGATGGTCGCCGCATCGGCTTGCAAGCTGCATGTTGCGTGCAACTGGAAACTCGACAGTTCCAGCACCCAGACCTGCGGCAACGCATCTTTTTCCAGTGCGCTGCGCAGCACATCCAGTGCAGCCGGGCTGATGTTGCCTGCCACCTGCACCGTCAGGCCGGCACGTTCGCACAGCAAGCCGGTCAGGCTGGTGACAGTGGTCTTGCCGTTAGTGCCGGTAATGGCGATCACTTTCGGCGCATAGCCGCGGCTCTCGCGTAGCGCCGCCAGCGCCTGCGCAAACACTTCAATCTCACCCCATACCGGGATATTGCGGTCAGCCGCGGCCGACAGAATTTCTGCCAGTTCAGCGCTTGGCGCCAAGCCAGGGCTGGTCACGGCAAAATCGATACCGTCCAACAGGCTGGCGGCAAAACCGCCACCCTCGGCGGAGGCGACAAATTCCGCGGCAGGGATTGCCTGCAACAACAGCGGCAAGCGTTCCGGTGCGCTGCGGGTATCGGCCACGCGCACGCTGGCACCGCAATGTGCCACCCACAATGCGGATGCCAGGCCCGATTCGCCCAAACCTAATACCAGAACATGTTTACCCGTATAGTCCATTACTGCCGCTCACTACCTTAACTTCAGAGTTGAAAGTCCAAACAACACCAGCATCATCGAGATGATCCAGAAACGCACCACAACCTGCGTTTCCTTCCAGCCTTTTTGTTCATAGTGATGGTGCAACGGCGCCATCAGCAATACGCGACGGCCAACGCCAAAGCGCTTTTTGGTGTACTTGAAGTACATCACCTGCAGCATTACCGATAAAGTTTCGACCACGAAAATTCCACCCATGATGAACAGCACGATTTCCTGGCGCACGATGACGGCCACGGTACCGAGTGCACCGCCCAATGCCAGCGCACCGACATCACCCATGAATACCTGGGCCGGATAGGCGTTGTACCAAAGGAAAGCAAGCCCGGCGCCAGCCATCGCGCCGCAGAAGATCAACAGTTCACCGGAGCCGGGTATATGCGGGATCAACAGATATTTAGCGAAAGTCACGTTGCCGGTCAGGTAAGCAAACAATCCCAGCGCAGCCCCCACCATGACGGTCGGCATGATCGCCAGCCCATCCAGGCCATCGGTCAGATTCACTGCGTTACTGGTGCCAACGATGACGAAGTAGGTCAAGGCCATGAAACCCCAGACGCCGAGCGGATAGCTGACGGTCTTGAAGAACGGCACGATCAAGTCAGCCTCGGGCGGCAGATCCAGGCTGAATCCAGACTCTACCCAGGCCAGGAACAAATCCCAGACCTGGGTGTTATTAGGTGCCGATACAGAGAACGCCAGGTAAATCGCAGCAACTACGCCGATCACCGATTGCCAGAAATACTTTTCACGGGAACGCATGCCGCTCGGGTCTTTGTAGGCCACTTTGCGATAGTCATCGACCCAGCCGATAGCGCCGAAACCCAATGTTACGATCAGGACGATCCATACAAAACGGTTACTCAGGTCACTCCAAAGCAAGGTCGAGATGCCAATCGCGATCAGGATCAGCACCCCGCCCATGGTCGGCGTACCGGACTTGATCAAATGCGTTTGCGGGCCGTCGGTACGCACAGCTTGCCCGACCTTCAGGCGTGCCAGCATGCGGATCACGCCAGGTCCGGCGATCAGCCCGATCATCAACGCCGTCAACGTCGCGAACACCGCGCGGAACGTAATGAAGTTGAATACGCGCAGGAAACTGAAATCCTGCTGAAAATTTTGTGCCAGCCAAAGCAGCATGTTAGTGAATCCCCTCGGAAGTTATACCGACCAGATGCTGAACTGCGCGCTCCATTTTCATGAAGCGTGAGCCTTTGATCAGCACCGTGGTATCCGGTGTCATGACGACGTCGAGCGCGGCTAGCAGCGCTGCGATGTCAATAAAATGTTGTGCCTGCGAACCGAAGGCGGCGCTTGCATCGGCAGCCATGCCCCCCAGCGTAAATAATTGGTTAATGCCGCGTTGCTGCGCGTAAGCGCCGATTTCCTGATGAAACTTGCGGCCTTCGTTGCCGACCTCGCCCATGTCTCCCAGCACCAACAAACGTGGCGCATCGGCTTGCGCCAGCGCATCGATGGCCGCCCGCACCGAATCCGGATTGGCGTTATAGGTATCGTCGATGACCAGAGCGCCGGGGCAACCGGCTGCTGTGGCCAACTTACGCTGCAAACGCCCGCTGACCGGGGCAAAGGTTTCCAGGCCGCGTTTTATCGCCGCAGCGTCGACGCCGATCGCTAATGCACATGCAATTGCCGCAAGCGCGTTGCGCACATTGTGTTCGCCTGCGGCTGCCAGTTGCACCGCGAAGTTCTGGACGCCATCGGCGGTCTTGGCGCTCACCGCCAGTTCGCTGCCGAAACCATTGGACACGGCGCCATAACTGCAGCTGACATCCGCATCGGCACTCAGCCCGAACGTCATGCTGCCACCTTTTTGGGCCGCATAACCACGCCATAAATCAGTGTATAAATCGTCGGCTGGATACACAGCGATGCCGTTGGACGGCAAGCCGCGGATAACGTTACCGTTTTCCTCTGCAACTGCGGCCACGCTCGCCATGAACTCCTGATGTTCGCGCTGAGCGTTATTGACCAACCCCACAACGGGTTCGGCAATCGCGGTCAGCACGGCAATTTCACCAGGATGGTTCATCCCCAGTTCAACCACGGCAGCGCGATGCCCGGCATCGAGTCGCAGCAGGGTTAACGGCAGGCCGATCTCATTATTGAAATTACCGCGCGTCGCCAATGCCTTGTCGGCGCCGAACGCGGCAACCAGAATCGCCGCGATCATTTCCTTAACGGTAGTCTTGCCGTTGCTACCGGTGACAGCGATCAGCGGCAGCGCAAATTGACGACGCCAGCGATTGGCGATCGTCCCCAGCGCAGCGCGGGTGTCCGGCACAACCAGCGCCGGAACCGCCAGCTCAGGCGCAGCGCGCTCCACCAGCACCGCAGCGGCCCCTCGCGCGATCACCTGAGCGAGAAAATCATGGGCGTCGAAATGCTCGCCGCGCAACGCAACAAACAAATCGCCAGCGTTCACAGCACGGCTGTCTGTGGACAAGCCACTGATCTTCAGCTGCGCGCTTTCGTCAGCACCTGCGATGACCTCAAGCCCCAACCACGATTGCAATTGCGCTAAAGAGGTTTTCATGTGTGGCCGCCCTTCATCGTAGCGAGCGCGGCGAGAGCGACGGCGGCGTGGTCGGCATCTAAGAACGGCAATTTCTTTCCTTTTATTTCCTGATAAGTTTCGTGCCCTTTGCCCGCCAACAACACCACATCGGCCCTGGCCGCATGGCGTACCGCCCACAGGATGGCAGCAGCGCGGTCTTCCAATGCCAGTGCGTTTTGCGGCTCTTTCATTCCGGCTATGATCTGGGCGATGATGGCGCCCGGCTCCTCGCTACGCGGATTGTCGCTGGTGGCAATGACGTGATCGGCCAACTCTGCGACAGCGCCCATCTGCGGCCGCTTGCCGGGATCGCGATCACCGCCGCAGCCGAACACGCACCACAACTCACCGCTGCGTTGCTGCGCGACCTGGCGCAAGGTCATCAGGGTTTTCTGCAGGGCATCGGGCGTATGCGCATAATCAATAACCACCAGCGGCGCATCCTGGCCGCCGAACTGCTGCATTCGACCCGGCACCGCAACCAACAGTTCAATCGCCTTGAGTGCGGCTCCCCATGCGATACCTTTGGCCAACAACACACCCAGAATGCCCAATGCATTACTGACATTGAACAAACCCACCAATTGCGTTTTTATCTGGCCGGGGCCAAACGGCGAATCAACGTAAAACGCCGTTCCGCTGGCATTGGTGCGGATCGCCGAGGCACGTAATACCGCCACGCCCGGGACCGTCGCACCCTCCACCGTGTAGCCGATCAGCGGCATGACAGGGGTTTTCTGCTGCATGTGCTGCACCAGACGCATGCCCATCGCATCATCCAGATTCAGCACCGCCTGTTGCAATCCTGGCCAGTCGAACAGCATGCGCTTGGCAGCTTCATAATGCTGCTCGTCACCGTGATAATCCAGGTGGTCTCGCGTGAAATTGGTGAACAGTGCGATATCGACATGCATACCGTTCAGACGGCCTTGATCCAGACCGATCGATGACGCCTCAATCGCCAACGCACTGACGCCTTTGCTACGCATATCGCTCAACGCCCGCTGCAGGAGGACCGCATCGGGCGTGGTGTAACCGGTTTCTTCAAATTCGCCGCGCTGGCCCTGGGCGAAAATCCCGACCCCCAAGGTACCGATGACGCCGGTAGTTTGTCCCAGATGCGACAACGCCTGTCCCAGCCATTGCGTGCACGAAGTCTTACCATTGGCGCCAGTGACGGCAACAATCTGCATGCCCTTGTCAGGTTGACCATAATGGTAGTTGGCGATCAGGCCGGCAAGCATCTTGAGCTCGCTTACAGCAAGATGCGGTGCGCTCCATGCTGCGTCCCAATTGAAATCTGCAGTTTCGTAAAGTACCGCGGAGGCGCCGTTTTTCAAGGCCTGCTCAATGAAGGCGCGACCATCTGCGGCATCGCCCGGATAAGCACAGAATACATCTCCCGGCTTTACCCGACGCGAGTCTGACGCCAACTGCGCGCCGGACGGAATCACTGCCGCCAGCCACTCCTGTATTTCCTGCAATTGCGCTGTATTGCCTATCATCACAAGCCCTCCTGCGGCCCATCCGTGGGGATGATGATGTCTGTGACACTGGTATCCGGCGGCACATTCAAGGCCCGCAATGCATTCGCGGCAACCGTCGCAAATACAGGCGCGGCAACATCGCCACCGTAATGCGAACCGACCGACGGTTCATCTATCATCACAGCGATGATAAGGCGCGGGTCGGAAGCTGGCGCAAAGCCGACAAAGTCGGCGATGTATTTGCGGACATATTTGCCGCCTTCGATCTTGTAGGCAGTACCGGTTTTGCCGCCAACCCGATAACCCGGGACTTGCGCCTTCGGTGCCGTGCCGCCCGGTGCCGTGACGCGCTCCAGCATGGCACGCACGGTCAGCGCTGTCTTTTCCGACACTACCCGCTGCCCGACCGGCGGCGTAGTAATTTTTTGGAACGACAGCGGGATCAAATCGCCGTTACGGGCAAAAATCGTATAGGCGTGCGCCATCTGTATCAGCGACACCGAAATCCCGTGTCCATAGCTCATGGTTGCCTGTTCGATCGGCCGCCACGATTTAGCCGGACGCACACGCCCCGCCACCGCGCCCGGGAACCCAAACTTAGGCTGTTGTCCAAAGCCGACGGTAGTAAACATTTCCCACATTTCCTCGACCGGCATCTTCAATGCGATCTGGGCAGTGCCGAGATTGGACGATTTCTGAATGATCTGGCCCACACTCATGGTAAGCAAACCATGCGGATGCGAATCGCCGATGGTGGCAGTGCCGATGGTCATCTTGTCCGGCACCTGAAAGGTGGTGGTAGCCTGCACCCGATTGGTGTCCAGCGCCAGCGCGATAGTGAACGGCTTCAAGGTCGAACCCGGCTCGAAGGTATCGGTCATGACGCGGTTACGTAGCTGCGCGCCGGTCAGTACCGAGCGGTCGTTCGGGTTGTAACTGGGCAGGTTAGCCAGCGCCAGCACCTCGCCGCTCTTGGCGTCAACCACCACAATGGCACCGGCTTTGGCCTTGAACTTCTCCACCGCTTCCTGCAACTGGGTGAAGGCGATGTACTGAATCTTGCTATTGATTGACAGTACCAGATCCTTACCGTCATACGGCTCCTTGACAGCCTCGATATCTTCAACGATACGGCCGAGACGATCCTTGATTACACGGCGGCTGCCGGTAGTGCCGGCCAAAGTCTTTTGCTGCGACAGTTCCATACCGTCCTGACCGGCGTCTTCCACATTGGTAAAGCCGACCACGTGCGCCATCACCTCGCCTTCCGGATAAAAGCGCTTGTATTCTTTGCGGGTTTCGATGCCATCGATACCGAGCTTGATGACCTTGTCAGAAGTGTCCTGCTCGACCTGGCGCTTGAGGTACACAAAATTGCGGTCGGAATCGAGCTTCTTGCCAAGTTCGGCATCAGTCATGTCAAGCAGCTTGGCCAGCGCTTGTAACTTTTCCTTCGGTGCATCCTTGACATCGTCGGGAATCGCCCAGATCGCCTTGACCGGCACCGACGACGCCAGCACCTGACCATTACGGTCGAGAATCTTGCCACGCGTGGCCGGCAACTCCAACGTGCGCGCATAACGCGAAGCCCCCTGCTTTTGCAGGAAATCGGTTGACATACCTTGCAGCCACAGCGCCCGCGCGATCAGCGTCAGGAATGCTGCGAGCAACGCAAATAACACCACGCGCGAACGCCATACCGGCAATTTGACTTTCAGCACCGGGCTCGATGAAAACGGCACGCCTTTACCGGCAGCGACGCGCGCAGTATGAGACGTGCGCGGAGGATTGCGGGTCATTTGCCCCCCACCGTCAGATATTGGGTGCGGGCAGGCGTCAATGGCACCATGTTCAGATCGCGGGTTGCGCTGGCTTCAATCCGGGCATTCTTACCGAGAGTCGATTGATCGAGTTGCAATTGCGCCCACTCGATATCCAATTGCCGCGACTGGCTGGCCGCACGCTCCAGTTCAATGAACAACTGACGCGCCTGATACTGAGCGTTGACCAAGGCCAGTGGGCACAACACCAGTGCCAGCACCAGGACAAAATTGAGGCGCCCGCTCACTTATCTGCTCCGGAAGACGCAGCGCCTGCCAGGCGTTCACCGACCCGCATGATGGCAGAGCGGGCACGCGGGTTGTCCGCAACTTCGACGTCGGAAGGCTTGATCCGCGCCAGCAGTTTCATTTCCGGCTGAGGCAGATCAACCGCACGAATCGGCAGGCGACGGTCGGGCTGCGGCAGCCGGGCTTTGGAAGCCATGAACTGCTTGACGATCCGGCCTTCCAGCGAATGAAAGCTGATCACGACTAATCTCCCTTGCTGGGCCATCTGCCGAAATGCCTGATCCAGTACTACCTCGAGTTCTTCAAGCTCTTGATTGATGAAAATCCGTATAGCCTGAAAGGTGCGAGTGGCCGGGTCTTTGGCTTTCTCACGGGTCTTGACGGCGCCTGCCACGATCTGGGCAAGCTGTCGTGTGCCATTAATTGGCCGGACTGCGCGGCCAGCAACAATCGCCTTTGCAATCTGAACAGCAAACCGTTCTTCCCCATAATCACGTACCACCTTTCCGATTGTTTGTTCATCCGCGCTGGCCAGCCATTCCGCTGCCGAGATGCCGCGCGTTGTATCCATCCGCATGTCGAGCGGGCCATCAGCGCGAAAACTGAAACCACGACTGGCATCGTCGACCTGCGGCGATGAAATCCCCAGATCCAACAGAACACCATCGACCTTTTCAATTCCTTTTTCCTGCAACGCCTGCGCCATCGTGGCAAAACTGTCGTGCACGATGTCGAAGCGCGGATCAGCAATGCTGGCGGCAGTGGCGATCGCCTGCGGGTCCTTGTCGAAAGCGATCAGACGGCCGCGCGGCCCGAGGCTTTCGAGGATCTTGCGGCTATGCCCGCCACGTCCGAAGGTGCCGTCGACGTAAATGCCATCCGCCCGCGGGCCTTCGATTGCCAACGCACTGACAGCCTCATCCAATAACACTGTGCGGTGCTGGAATTCGGGCACCACTTGTTCACTCATGGCAGGTCCGTCAGAACGAAAAATCACTTAACACTTCGGGCATACCAGCCGCAACTGCTTGCGACTCGCTCTCAGCCAGCTTGGCTGCGTCCCAAATCTCGAAATGGCTGCCCATCCCCAGCAACATCACTTCACGCGTCAAACCGACCGCGGAGCGCAATTCCGGAGCGACCAGAATCCGCCCGGCAGAATCGAGCTCAACGTCGGATGCATTACCCAGGAAAATACGCTGCCAGGCGCGCGCCGACATCGGCCACGCAGCGATTTGCTCGCGATGGCTTTCCCAGGTCGGGCGCGGAAACAACAGCAGGCAACCGTGCGGGTGCTTCGTGAGTGTCAAGCGCCCCTCACATTGGACCGTCAGCGCGTCACGATGCTTGGATGGCACTGCCATCCTTCCTTTCGCATCGAGATTTAATGCCGAGGCCCCTTGAAACACCGCACATACTCCTTTTTTGAATTGCTGGATTTCGAAAAAACTTTATTTGCGGAGCCTGAAACACCCCACAAAAAAACACTTTTCCACACTTTCGCCCACTTTAGAGGATGCACTATTCTAGGTCAAGCCATTTGCAGCGAGCTCACACAAAATATTCAAGTAAAGTCAATGACTTAGCGCGACTATTTAAAGATTAACCGCCCAGCTTCTTACATTGAATTATCAAATAAATGAAGGACTTACCGGATGATGTAAAGGTCGGCTCTTAGATATATACATGTATGTGCGAGCCCTGGCGACACAATAATTCACAATTGGAAGTACCTTGCAGAGGCTTAAAATGCCACAGATCGCGGATAAAGAAGGAAGTTGGTGAATGATTGGTGCGGGATAAGTGATGCGAGAGGGGATGATGCGAAAAAATTTGACGAAATAACAGAAAACACATGAACACCATTTATAACGGTCGGCGGCACCATCTGTTTAACCGATCAAGCGCCCTCCGCGCACACGCAAGCCTTTTTTTGCCAGGCCTGGCGCCAGCGCGCTTAGGTGAGCCAGCGCATCGCCACTGTGCGCATGGCAAATCGCCACCGCCAACGCATCCGCAGCATCGGTTCCGGGCAAGCCGGGAAGCAGGAGCAAGCGCTGCACCATGTCCTGAACCTGCTGTTTTTGCGCCTTGCCATGTCCAGCCACCGCCTGCTTGATCTGGAGGGCTGTGTATTCTGCCACCGGCAAGTCAGCACCGACCAGCGCACAAATCGCAGCGCCGCGTGCCTGCCCTAGCAGCAGAGTGGATTGGGGGTTGACGTTGACGAAGACTTTTTCGATTGCCGAGCAGTCAGGCGTATAAGTGCGGATAACTTCCGCAACGCTCGCCAATATCACCTTCAGGCGCTGCGGCAAATCAGCATCCGGCGTCTTGATCGTGCCTGAGGCGATATAGCTAAGCTTATGGCCCTGCTTATGGATAATGCCGAAGCCGGTCGTCCGCAAACCGGGATCAATACCGAGGATTTTCATATGGCACTTGCATCAAAGCCCGCAGAGTAGGTAAATTGCAGTCACACATTACCGTGACTGATCGGACAGTTAGCGCGGCAACCGCGTGAGCACAACGTGCCCACGCTAACGGCCGGCTTTGGCATCAAATCAGCCGACAATCGATGCGCGGCGCCGGCCACGAAGCGCAGCCGGTTATTAATGACGGAAGTGGCGGGTGCCGGTGAGCAGCATGACGACGCCATGTTCATCCGCAGCATCGATCACCTCTTGGTCGCGCATCGAACCGCCCGGCTGAATCACGCACGTCGCGCCAGCATCGACCACCACGTCCAGACCGTCGCGGAACGGGAAGAACGCATCTGAGGCGACCGCCGAACCGACCAGCGACAAACCGGCATTCTGCGCCTTGATCGACGCGATACGGGCGGAATCCACCCGGCTCATCTGACCGGCACCGACGCCCAGCGTCATGCCGTTGCCGCAGAATACGATGGCGTTCGACTTGACGAACTTGGCGACGCGCCATGCAAACATCAGGTCCTGCAATTGCTGCTGGGTTGGCTGCTTCTTGCTGACCACCTTCAATTCGTTCAATGCGACGTTGCGGGCGTCCGGCGACTGCACCAGCAAACCGCCGCCGACACGCTTGAAGTCGTGCAAATTGATGTCATGCGCCAGCGGGATTTGCAACAGGCGGACATTCTGCTTGGCGGCAAAAACCTGCTTGGCCTGCTCGGTAAACGATGGGGCGATGATCACTTCGACGAATTGCTTGGCGACCGCTTCGGCAGCATTGCCGTCAAGCTCCTGATTGAAGGCGATGATGCCGCCAAAGGCTGAGGTAGGATCGGTTTGCAACGCCTTGCTGTAAGCTTCGAGTGGATTGCCGCCGATGGCGACGCCGCAAGGATTGGCGTGCTTGATGATGACGCAAGCGGTTTCGTTGAAGGTCTTGACGCACTCCCACGCTGCATCAGCATCGGCGATGTTATTGTAAGACAGCTCCTTGCCCTGCAACTGTTTGTAGTTCGCCAGCGCACCTTCGACATGGCGGGTGTCGCGATAAAACGCTGCCGACTGATGCGGATTCTCGCCGTAGCTCATTTCCTGCACTTTTTCAAAATGCAGATTCAAGGTCGCAGGATAGGAGCTGCGGGTGGCGTGCTGCTTGTCCTCGCCCAGCGAGGTGAAGTAATTGGTGATCGCGCCATCGTATTGCGCGGTGTGGGCAAACACCTTCTTGGCCAGTGCAAACTTGGTACCGTAGCCGACCTCACCGTCATTAGCTTTCAACTCGCTGAGTACAGCAGCGTAATCGCTAGGATCGCACAGGACGATCACATCCTTGTGATTCTTCGCCGACGAGCGCAGCATGGCCGGGCCGCCGATATCGATATTCTCGATTGCATCTTCCGGCGAGCAATGTTCCTTGGCAATGGTTTGTTGGAACGGGTACAAGTTGACCACCACCATGTCGATGGTCGGTATCTGGTGTTGCGCCAAGGCGGCAACATGCTCTGGAAAATCGCGGCGCGCCAGAATGCCGCCGTGTACTTTCGGATGCAAGGTCTTGACGCGGCCGTCGAGCATTTCCGGAAAGCCTGTGTAATCAGCGACTTCGGTTACCTTGATGCCGTTATCGGCCAATAGCTTAGCGGTACCGCCGGTCGACAGAATATCCACACCCAGCGCCGACAACTCTTTTGCAAAATCGAGAATCCCGGTTTTGTCGGATACGGAAATGAGGGCTTGTTTAATCATAATGAAAACTCTGGAAGTGATGATGAATGACGAGAAGAAAAACGAATAAATACATCATTGCGGCGAAAGCGCGGTATCCCTTGAGGAACTGCGCCATGCTCTCGGCGTTAATCCCGCTGGGGCAAGACTGCACTGCCGAACGGTACTGCCGGCCCTGTCGCAGCACTGAATAACCTGCTGACCGGACGCGACCGGCGCGCCCGACATTCTGCCTAAAAACTACAAAAGACCGTGTTGCTGCAGCTTCTTGCGCAAGGTATTGCGGTTGATGCCCAACATTTCGGCCGCATGTGACTGGTTACCGTCGGCGCGTGCGATCACGGCTTCCAGAACCGGCTTTTCAACCGTCGAAATCACCATGTCGTAGACGTTCGACGGCGGCTGTTCGCCCAGATCCTTGAAATATTTCTCAAGGCTTTGCCTGACCACGTCTTGGATACTTTCTTTGCTCATTCTTTTGACTGTTCTTTTTTTTGAGGACTTACATCGAGTCTCGCCGGCTACCGGACATAGCGTCACCGTGCATGATTACCGTCGTCGCCGACGATTGTCTCCAACGACCTGTTGCGTAAGCCCTGTTGATCTGATTCAGGCCGCCAGCATCTGCTCGGCCACCCGGTATTGTAACCGCTCCCCAAACGCAAACTGCGATTCAAAGAAGCTATTTACCGCCGCCAACTGTTGGCCGCAGTCTTCTAGCAGGTTCATGCGTTGCCGAAATGCCTCACCCCCAGGCAAATCACGCACGTACCAGCCAATATGCTTGCGGGCGGTACGCACCCCCAAGTAATCCCCATAAAATCCGTAATGCGCACGCAAATGCTCGTCCATCAAATGTTGCACTTCTGAGACTAGCGGTGCCGGCAGGTATTCGCCGGTGCGCAGGTAATGATCGATCTCGCGGAAAATCCAGGGCCGGCCCTGCGCAGCGCGGCCGACCATGATGGCATCGGCCTTGGTAAACTCCAGCACCTGACGCGCCTTCTCAGGCGTAGTGATATCGCCGTTGGCGACCACCGGGATATTCACCGCAGCCTTGACGGCCGCAATCGTCTGGTATTCGGCATCGCCGCTGTAACCGTCAGCGCGGGTGCGGCCATGCAAGGTCAGCATGGCGATGCCGCTGGTTTGCGCCAATCTGGCGATAGTCAACGCATTTTTGTTGAGGCGATCCCAGCCGGTCCGGAATTTCAGCGTAACCGGCACGTCTACCGCTTGCACTACCGCCTCAAGAATCTGCGCAACCAAGCGCTCATTTTGCAGCAAAGCAGAACCGCACCAGCTGTTGCAAACTTTCTTGACCGGACAGCCCATGTTGATATCGATGATTTGCGCGCCGTGATCAACGTTGTATTTTGCGCACTCCACCAGCATCAGCGGATCGGCACCGGCAATCTGCACCGCGCGCGGCTCCATTTCACCGTCATGATTGATGCGTCGCGAGGTTTTCTCGGTCTGCCACAGACGAGGATTGGAGGCGGCCATCTCAGAGACCGCGTAGCCGGCCCCCAACGCCTTGCAAAGTTGCCGGAAAGGCCTGTCTGTGACACCCGCCATGGGTGCCACGAAGACATTGTTGCGAATAATATAAGGGCCAAGGTTCATGGCGTTTCGATAACCTGGATTGAAATTGCAGCGGAAAGCCGCTATCTTATCGCGATTGCAGCAGCAAGCGGATTAATCTGAGCCGTTATTGGTCAAATCAAATTTCAGCATCCTGCGCGCCGCTAGGGCCTCGCAAATGTTGTGTCGCGTAGTGGATCAGCTCATCCAGCCCACGGCCGTCTGCGCCGTAAGTGGCAACGCCGACCGATAAGGTTAGCCGGATTGACCAGTTTTCTACATTGACGGGGTGATGCATGAAATGATTCACGAACGCATCCCCCAGACTCTTCGCGTCGAGTGCATCCGTAGCCGGCAACACGTACAGGAAATCCGTGGCATGCCAGCGGCCGCCGCTGTCGGTTATGCGCAACTGCGCGGCGGTATCCTTGGCAAAAGCGGACAGAATATTATCACCCACGGCCCAGCCGTACAAATCGTTAATCTTGTGGAAGTCGTCCAGCCGGCAATATAAGATCGATAGCGCCGACTCATCCGTCGCCACCGCCTCATCATAGACATGTGCGATCCGCCGCCGCGTCAGCAATCCGGCCAGTGAATCGAACTGCGCCTGACGGGTCAGCAGGTGCGACAAATTGGATTGCTTCCAGATCACTTCGCCGACATGCCCGAAAGCCTGGAACGAGGCAAACCCGGTTTCAGAAAAATAATCTTCAGTATCGGCATAAAACACCATCATGCCGCGCATGCGCGCCTTCTCCGATCGCAGCGGAATAGCAAGAGCTGCCTTCACCGTGCAAGTCTCGGGATGCGCCTGCCAGGGCGCAAACAGCGCATGGAAATCGCTTTCCAGACCGGCATCCCAATCAACAGTCTGAACAAACGGTGTCGCGTAGTCGAAACAATCATTGGCTAAATGCCAATGTTCAACTTCACCCACCGCCCTGCCAACGACTGCCGTCGGCTTGATCGTCGGCCCGGAATCGTCCTGACAAAACCCCACCCATACCAGTCGAATATGCGGGCTAGCCGGCAAAATCATCTGACACATCCGCTTGATGCTTTCGCGACCGCTATAAGCTTGTGGCAACATTTGCAGAAGTTGGTGCAGCACGCCCACCAGCTTGATTTGCTCATCGCTGAGCGCCGCTGCCAGCGGCAAGGTTTTTTTACTGCCGCCAGACTCCGCCAGCGGCTTTGTGTCAGCACCGCGTTGCGTCCGGGGAAAGAGATTGAGTTTCATGCTGACACCTGAGCTCCCAATATTGTTTTAATTCTTGCCGACAAGGCTAGCACACGCATACAAATTTTATCGCGGCGACTTACAAAATTGCTTATACAGTTTTATAACAGTTCGTCGGGCGGCAATCAGACGCTTAACATAAACACTAGCACACCGCTCTGCTGCATCATGGTTAAACACCAGGGTCAGCCGATTTCATCCAGTGACATATGCTCCAGGTGCGCCACATCGGCCCAGCCTTCGACCCGCAATTGTCGCGGCTGGTCCGGCCGCCATGTCAGGCGGTTGATACTGGCATTGAAGACGTCGCAGCCGCGCGGCTGATCCAGCGGCAGATTGTGGGCTAAGCGATAAATATAATCGAGTACGCCGCCATGGGTAACCACCGCGATGCGTCCAAAACTAGCGCTCGTCAGCAAGCGCAGCAACGTATCGACCGTGCGCTGCGAAAACTCGCGCACGGTTTCGGCGACATGCACCCCGGCAGGAAAACGGGCATCGAGGTCGCGCGCCATCAGCGCCGCATAAGCTGCGGGATAACGCTCCGCAGCCTCCGGGTAGCGCAAGCCTTCCAGCGCACCGTAGCAACGCTCACGCAGCCCGCGCTCGATCGTCACATCGATGCCGAGACGTCGCGCCAGCGGCAACGCGGTTTGCTTTGCGCGCTGCAAGTCACTGGAAAAAATGCCATCCAGCGCAACGCCGTCCAGATGTCTGGCCAGCGCCTCTGCCTGGCGCAGACCTTCAGGATTGAGTGGGATGTCAAGGTGTCCCTGCAGGCGACGCTCCAGGTTCCAGTCAGTTTCGCCGTGGCGGATCAATAAGATTTCGGTAGTTGACATGACTTGATACGCTGCCTTGGTTGGCTTTTACAAAGCCGGTTTCAGGATATCGATGCAGACAATCGACGCATGCGCCAGGATCCGCAGGCGGGCGGCATTAACGCTAGTCGACAAGCAGCGCCGACGGCCTCTAAGGTTGCGCGATAAGCCTCGGGCAATCAATGCGGCGTTAATGCGGCGTTGTCAAACAACAACAAAAATCATCTATACCTTTGCCGTCGGCGGCTTTATCCGCAGCCAGAATGTCACCGGACCGTCATTGGTCAGCGACACTTTCATGTCGGCGCCAAAACGGCCGGTTGCCACTCGCTGATGGCGGCTTACAGCCTGCGCGACAAAATAGTCGAACAAGCGGCGGCCATCTTCGGGCGCGGCCGCCGGCGTGAACGAAGGACGGGTTCCCGATCGGGTATCCGCCGCCAACGTGAACTGCGGCACCAGTAGCAACTCGCCGCCAACATCGCTGAGGCTACGATTCATCTTGCCGCCTTCGTCGCTGAACACGCGATAGGCAAGCAGCTTGGTCAGCAACGCATCGGCCTCTTTCTCGCTGTCGCCGCGCTCGGCGCACAACAACACCATCAAACCGCCCTCGATCGCGCCGACCACGGCACTATCGACCAGCACGCTGGCGGTGCTGACGCGTTGTAACAAACCGATCATGTGGTAATCAAGCCAGGGTCACGCGCGCGAACTTGCGCTTGCCGACCTGAATCACGAAGGTCGAGGCTTCGACTTTCAAGCCCTTGTCGCTGATCACGGCGCCATCAATCCGCACGCCGCCCTGCTCCACCATACGCAGCGCTTCCGAGGTCGATGGGCACAAATTGGCTTGCTTTAGCAACTGGCCAATGCCGAGCGGTGCGCCGCGCAATGTCAGTTCCGGAATATCGTCCGGAATGCCGCCCTTGGCGCGATTGTTGAAATCGGCCAGCGCCTCTTCGGCGGCTTGCAGACTATGAAAACGTGCGACGATTTCCTGGGCCAGCGCAACCTTGATGTCGCGCGGATTCTGGCCGTCCGCGACCTGTGCCTTGTAGCCGGCAATCTGCGCCAGCGATTTGAACGATAGCAGCTCGTAGTAACGCCATATCATGACGTCAGAAATACTCATCACCTTGGCAAACATGGTGTTGGCCGGCTCAGTGATACCGATGTAATTGCCCTTCGACTTCGACATCTTCTCGACCCCGTCCAGGCCCTCCAGCAACGGCATGGTCAAGATACATTGCGGCTCCTGGCCGTAATCTTTTTGCAACTCGCGCCCTACCAGCAAGTTGAATTTTTGATCGGTACCGCCCAGTTCCAGGTCGGATTTCAGTGCCACCGAATCATAACCCTGCATCAGCGGATACAACAGTTCGTGTACCGAGATCGGCGTACCGGCCTTGAAGCGCTTGGTAAAATCTTCGCGCTCCAAAATACGCGCCACGGTGTACTTGGCCGACAGTTCAATCATGCCGCGCGCGCCGAGCTTGTCCGACCATTCCGAGTTATAGCGGATTTCCGTGCGGGCCGGGTCCAGCACCAGACTGGCCTGGGCAAAATACGTCTTGGCGTTTTCCTCGATCTGTTCACGCGTCAGCGGCGGCCGCGTCGCATTGCGTCCGGACGGATCCCCGATCATCGAAGTGAAATCGCCGATCAGGAAAATCACGTTGTGGCCGAGATCCTGCAACTGGCGCATTTTGTTTAGCACCACGGTGTGGCCAAGATGCAGGTCGGGCGCAGTCGGATCCAATCCGAGCTTGATGCGCAACGGCTTGCCGGTTTGTTCAGAGCGTTGCAGCTTGCGCGCAAAATCACTCTCAATCAGCAATTCGTCGACGCCGCGCTTGGTAATTTCCAAAGCTTCTTTGGTTCGATCAGACAGGGTCAGAGGAGTATTTTCAACAGCAGGTCCTGCTGCCGTCGGTGATGCGGTTTGAGAAACTTGAGCCATATATTCAGCGAAAGTAAAATCTAAAAAGTGGTGCTTGCTTCTGTACCTCAAGCAAGTCGAAGCAGGCGCTGGCGCAAATCCGAACGATCCTTTAAAGTCACTGCTGCGGGTAAGGTATAATCCCCCATCCTTTTTAATCCCGCCGCAAGTCGTTCCAAAAATCAACAGCACGAGAATCGGTAGCAAACGGCAAATTTTAACGTATTGCATGTATCCTAAAGATAAATTCATTCACTTGCGTTCCGACATCAAGTTGCTTTTCAGGCTGGCGATCGCACGCGTTACCGGTTCTTCCCGCAAAACCCGCATTGTTTCCGCCTCGGCAGCGTTGCTGACTTTAATCGCTTTTGGCGCTGCCGGCGTTGCGCCGATTGCTACGGATCCCGAGGACATCCCGGTCCGGGCGATTTCCGCAGAGCTACAATTACCTAGCCTCAATGAGCAGATTGCCAAGCTTGAAGCCCAGCAGCAACTGTACTTCGCCGAAGATAAGATGCGCGCCGGTGACACACTGGCAAGCCTGCTGAGTCGTCTTGGCGTCGACGATGACGCTGCCAGCAGCTTCATCAGGTCCGACGGTTCTGCACGGGCCATATTGCGCCTCAAGCCGGGCACCACGGTGCAGGCCCAAACCGCTAACAACGGGGTACTGCAAACGCTGCGCACCACCATCACCGACGGCGGCACCACCAGCAACCTGGTGATTCGTCGTGACGGCAACAAATTCGGTGTCAGCCAGGAAAACGCCGACATCGAACGCCGCGTGGAAATGCACACCGGCGTGATCCGCTCATCCTTGTTTGCCGCCACCGACGCCGCCGACATTCCGGACGGCGTGGCTTCGCAGATTGTCGCCATGTTCGGCACCGACATCAACTTTGCATCAGATCTCAAGCGCGGCGATCATTTCAACGTCGCCTATGAAACATTCTGGCAAAACGGCCGGTTCCTGCGCGCCGGCCGTATCCTGGCCGGAGAATTCGTGAATGCCGGCAAACCGTTCCAGGCGGTCTGGTTCGACGATCCGAGCAACGCGCAAGGCGGCGGCTATTACGGATTCGATGGTAAATCGCTGAAAAAAGCCTTCCTCAAATCGCCGCTTGCATTCACCCGCATTTCGTCCGGCTTCTCGATGCGCATGCACCCAATCCTCGGCAAATGGAAAAGGCACACCGGGGTCGATTTTGCCGCCTCCAGCGGCACCCCGATCCACGCGACTGCCGACGGCACCATCGATTTTGCCGGCGTGGAGACCGGCTATGGCAATGTCGTCATCATCAAACACGATAGCAGATATTCAACTGTGTATGCGCACATGAGCCGTTTTGCGCCAGCTTCGCGCAAAGGTGCCAAGGTCAGCCAGGGCGATGTGATCGGCTATGTCGGCATGACCGGCTGGGCTACCGGCCCTCACTTGCACTATGAATTCCGCGTCAGTAACGAGCCGCGCGACCCGCTGTCGGTGGTGGTACCTACCGTAGCGCCACTGGCAGGTGCCGAGCTGCAGCGCTTCCAGACGGTCGTCGCCGACATCACGCATCGCTTCAACCTGTTGAGCGGCAGCGAAATTGCCGCGGCAACCGCCCCCAGAATTGCATCCAAATAAGTACTGATGATTTGCCTGGCGAACAAATAATATCTGGCAAATCCTGAATAAAGTCAGAACCGTTGTCGGGCCGCTAGTAAAATTAGCCAACCCCACAACGGTTTTATTATGCCTACTTCAACTCCTCATAGCGCCCTCTACATCGGGCTGATGTCCGGCACCAGTCTGGACGGCGTCGATGGCGTCATCGCGGCATTCCAAAGCACACCGACGCAACACCCGGTGGCAACTCTGGCATCGGCTTACATGCCCTTTTCTGCGCCTTTAAGACTGGAACTGATGGCGTTGCAAAGCCCCGGCACCAACGAAATTGAACGGGAGGCGCTGGTCGCCAATACCTTGGCCACCCACTACGCAGCCTGCGTGGAACGCTTGCTGGCCGATGCCGGCCTGCGGCCGGACCAGATCCGCGCCATCGGCGTCCACGGCCAAACCATTCGCCATCGCCCCGAACTCGGCTTCACGCGTCAAACCAATAACCCGGCGCTACTGGCCGAATTAACCGGGGTTGACGTCATCGCCGACTTGCGCAGCCGCGACATCGCCGCTGGCGGGCAAGGCGCGCCGCTGGTACCGGCCTTTCACCATGCGGTCTTTGCTGATCCGCAGCAAACCAGAGTGGTTGTAAATATCGGCGGCATCACCAACATCAGCGTGCTGAACGTCAACGGCGATGTGATTGGCTTCGATACCGGCCCCGGCAACGTGCTGATGGACCTCTGGATCAAGCGCCATCAAGACAAGGATTACGATGCCAGCGGCCGGTGGGCGTCCAGTGGTCAAGCGTCGCAGGCACTACTCAATTCACTGCGCGAGGAAGAATATTTTGCCGCTCCACCGCCCAAAAGCACCGGCCGCGACCTCTTCCGCGCCGCTTGGCTGGACAAGCATTTGGAGAGTTTCCCGCAGATTCCGAATGCCGATGTACAAGCAACGGTGGCCGCTTTGACTGCCACCACCATCGCCGACGCTATCATGCGCCACGCAACTGATGTGGAAACCGTGTATGTCTGCGGCGGCGGCGCGTATAACCCTTATCTGATGCTGCAGTTGGCGCAAGCACTACAAAGACATGGCCTGGCAGCGAACGTCCAATCAACCGAAGCCCTAGGGATTGCGCCGAACCATGTCGAAGCAATCGCATTTGCCTGGCTGGCCCAGCGTTTCGACCAGCGCTTGCCGGGTAATTTACCGTTGGTAACGGGCGCGCGCGATTTCCGAATTCTGGGGGCGCTGTATCCTGGACACTGACAGGATGCCGTTTTGCATAAAAAAAGACGCCTGAGGATTTCTCCCCGGCGTCCTTTTTAAGCAGCTGCAGAATCAGGCCGAGAACGAAGAACCACAGCCGCAGGTGGTCGTTGCATTCGGATTCTTGATCACGAACTGCGCGCCCTCCAGATCATCCTTGTAGTCGATTTCGGCGCCGACCAGATATTGGTAGCTCATCGAATCGATCAACAATTGCACGCCGTTCTTGCTCATTGTGGTGTCGTCTTCATTAACGATTTCATCGAAAGTGAAACCGTACTGGAAGCCTGAGCAACCACCGCCCTGCACGAAAACGCGTAATTTAAGGTCTGGATTGCCCTCTTCTTCGATCAGCTGCGCAACCTTCGAGGCGGCGCTATCAGTGAATACGATAGGGGATGCAACTGCATCTTGGATTTCTGCGACAGCATTCATTTTTGGCTCCTGCGGGAATACATACAATGCTGCATTGTAGGCGCTTGGCCGGAATCATGCAGCGCAACGCCGAAACGGCGGCTTTGATACAAAATTGCAGCAAATCTGATACAAAATTGCAGCAAATCTGATACAAAATTGATGCGAAACTGAAACGAAGCTGACGCGCAAATAATACGAGATCAGGCAGATTGCGAAAGGGCGAGTTTCAATACCGGCTCCGCTTCGCTTAGTTCATGGGTCAACTTACCGCTGACTAAGGCGCCGCTATACATCTCCAGCGCCTTGTAATGCACATCTCCGGTTATGCGGGCTTTGGACTGTAATTCAAGCAGTTCAGACGAATGGACGTTACCAGCGATCTCGCCATTGACTACCAGATGCGCTACCCGCACTTCGCCCTCGATCTTGCCGCTCTCAGAGATGACCAGAACGTTCGGCAGGCTGACATCAGCCACTACGTTGCCTTTGACATGGCCGTCGATACGCAGACCGCCTTTGAAATGGACATCGCCCTGAATGCTGGTCGATGAACCGATCAAGCTTTCAATGGTGCTGTTTGCTTTGCGGTTGAACATGTTGCCTCCTTTACAAATTTGTAGTTTGCTGCGCCCGCGTCTGTCCTTTTTCAAGAACCTTGGCCTGAATAGCCTTGACGACCGCGCCTTCCGGCAAAGGCAGGATAGCCTCGACCCACTGGTAATACTTGAAATCCAAACGATAAGCGGCCCGATCTCCCGCCTTAGCGCCCACAGCGGGAAACGTCAGGATGACATTTTTGCCACCTACCGTTACCGTCACCATAACTTGCACTTCACCTACAAAATCGCCACTACCCTTGCCACCCTGCATTATCAGCATCCGATAGCGCAGTTGCGTCGGCGTTAGCAATTCCGCAGTCAAGCGCTGAATCGTGATGCCCTGATTACCGGTCGCGTTGGGCAACAAACCTTCGAAAAACGCGAGGTCTTCCTTCAGTTTGGCATTTTCCGCTTCTAGCATCCTTATCTGCTGGCTTAATTGTTCCTGCGTTGCCTTTTCGATATTGAGCTGACTTTCGGCCGCATTGACAGTCGTTGAAAAAGGATCCCGCTCTAATGTCAGTGCGCTGATCTTATCATTCAACTCTGCCAACTTCTGCTTACTCAACGCCGGCTTATGACCGGTAAAATCACGTCCCAGATCATAGATCACCATCGCCAGCGCTCCGCCGAAACCTAACACCAGCGTCAGAAAAGCAGCCTTCAATGGCCAGGGAAGATGGCTTTTTACGGTCATTTTTGGCGCCGAAATTGACATGCGCCGAACCCGCAACTTGTACTTCATCACAGCTGGAGCAGTCGCTCAACAACATGCGCAGGCAATGCCCCAGCCGCGCGCATCATGGCAGTACCGGCACATGCATCAAGCCAGTGGTTTCTTCCAATCCGAACATCAGGTTCATACATTGCACCGCCTGGCCAGCGGCGCCCTTGACCAGATTGTCCTGTACCACCAGCACGACCAAGGTATCACCATCGTTCGGCCGATGCAGGGCAATCCGCAGCATATTCGAGCTGCGGGTGGAACGGGTCTCCGGATGCGAACCGAACGGCATGACGTCGACAAAGGACTCATCCTTGTAGGCATCTTCAAACAACGCCTGCAACGCCGCGTTGTCGATCTCTTTGGTCGGGCGCGCATAGATGGTCGAATGCATACCGCGGATCATCGGCACCAGGTGCGGCGTAAACAACAGTCCGACTTTCTTGTCGGTCAGCTTGCCCAACTGCTCCAGCGTTTCCGGTGAATGCCGGTGGCCGGATACGCCGTAGGCTTTGAAATTATCGCTGGCCTCTGAAAACAACATGGCGACTTCAGCCTTGCGGCCAGCACCGGAGACGCCGGATTTGCAGTCGGCGATCAGGTGCGAGGCGTCAACCACATCGGCTTTCAACAGCGGTGCCAGGCCAAGTTGCATCGTGGTTGGATAGCAACCCGGGTTGCCGATAAGGCGCGCACCCTTGATGGCTTCGCGATTCAACTCCGGCAAGCCGTATACCGCTTCTTTCAATAATTCAGGGCAGCTGTGCGCCAGCTTGTACCACTTCTCAAAAACCGCGGTGTCCTGCAAGCGAAAATCTGCGGCGAGATCAATTACCTTGACACCGGCTTCCAGCAACTCAGGCGTTTGCGCCATGGCGACGCCGTGCGGCGTCGCAAAAAACACGACATCGCAATCAGTCAGGCGCGCCTTTTCAGGAGCGGAAAATGCCAGCGAAACGCGCCCGCGCAGGGACGGATACATCTCCGCCACCGGCATCCCATCTTCCTTACGCGACGTCACCGCCTCCAGTTGCACATTCGGATGGGTCGCCAGCAAACGCAGCAATTCGACGCCGGTATAACCCGTGCCACCTACAATCCCGACTTTGATCATCATTTTTCCTTGCATTGAACTGTGCTTACCGCACACTTGTTCCGTACTTGTTTAGTTAACTTCGCCAGCAAAAATAGTCCGCTCACTTCGATGCCGCAAACGGGGACGTAAGCCGCACTCCAGAGCGCACTATTTTATCAGTCTATGAATTGTTCGGGCAGATAAACATTCCCAAAAAGCAACAACAAGCATCGCAACTGCATGCCGGCCATTACTTCTTAATACAAACCTTAGATTCAAAAACAAAAAGCCACCGGGCGCGAACCTGGTGGCTTTTCGATATTCTGAAAGCGTAGATTAGCGCTTGGAGAATTGTTTTGCGCGACGTGCCTTGCGCAGACCAACTTTTTTACGCTCAACTTCCCGTGCATCACGGGTCACGAAACCGGCTTTCGACAGTTCCGATTTCAAGGTTGCATCGTAGTCGATCAGAGCACGAGTGATACCGTGGCGCACCGCACCTGCCTGGCCGCATTCGCCACCGCCGCTGACGTTTACCTTGATGTCGAAAGTTTCAACATGGTTGGTCAGTTCCAGTGGTTGACGGATCACCATCAGACCGGTTTCGCGCGAAAAATATTCATTCGCTGGCTTGCCGTTGACGACGATCTGGCCCGAGCCGGACTTGATGAAAACGCGAGCCACTGCACTCTTGCGACGGCCGGTTCCGTAATTGTAGTTACCGATCATGTCTATTCCTTAGAGTTCAAGTGCTTTAGGTTGCTGCGCGGTGTGCGGATGGGAACCATCTGCGTACACTTTGAGCTTCTTGATCATTGCGTAGCCAAGCGGACCCTTAGGCAACATGCCCTTGACCGCTTTTTCCAACGCACGACCTGGAAAACGCTGTTGCATTTTCTGGAAATTTGTTTCGTAGATGCCGCCTGGGTAACCGGAGTGACGGAAGTATGTCTTGTCGGTTGCCTTGGCGCCAGTGACGCGCAGTTTGCCTGCATTGATGACGACGATGAAATCGCCGGTATCAACGTGTGGAGTAAATTCCGGTTTGTGTTTGCCGCGCAGTCGGAGTGCCACTTCGCTGGCAACACGTCCGAGGACTTTGTCCGTCGCGTCAATCACGAACCAATCACGCTGGACTTCATGGCCCTTAGCGGAAAAAGTTTTCATGTTGACTTCCTAACTAGTTTAATTCGCTCAAATGGTGGTTCCATCGCTATCGGCACAGACCGGGTTTTACACCGGATTACACTCGATTTTTGCCTTGCTTGCGCGCCGCATTAACGACAGACTCTTCCTTGTTATCTTTTCCTGAGCAACCGGAAAACCCGCAAATTATAACCTTTTCAAGGACTTGGCGTCAATTTGATTGAATAAATTTACTATTTGCGCTAGGAATTGTTGTAAATCTGCGCGGATTAAAGTGTTCTTGCGGGGAACGGCTCGGGGCAAAAGAAAACCCGATCTGCTATGACGCATCGGGTTCAAATCCACTCCCGGGGAGGGTGGAGGAGACATTGCTACCATTACCAGCAATCAAGCAGGCAATCAATGACTTGATCTTAGCAAACGGAATTGTGCATCGCAAGGTAGAAACCCCTTCTTTTTTGATTCATCCGACTTTTCTGTGGGTCATTGAAACCGGATACAGGTCAAGTCCGCCACAGTGGAAGTAGACGGCGATCTTGAAGTTGTCACGGTTTCTGAAATCCGCGAGGGTGTAATTAGTTTTGTGTAAACG
>NZ_JBIIVN010000134.1:0-7271 GCF_044339385.1 Collimonas sp.
CAAAACTAATTACACCCTCCATTCTTGCCGTTGCAACTAAAAGTGGCGAGCTCTGCGGACCGCGCCACCATCTGAATCTGAAATACAAACGGGATGCTTGCCTGGCAACCATCCCGCTCTCATCCTCCTGCCCGCAGCTGACTCAGGCGTGCAATGCTTGCCTGAAATCGGCCACCAGATCGTCGGTATCTTCGATACCGATCGAAACCCGGATCAACGATTCGCTGATGCCCATAGCAGCACGCCGCTCTGCACCGATCTCGTAGAAAATAGTATGCGCCACTGCAATCACCAAGGTCCGGTTATCACCCAAATGGGTAGCGGAAATCGCTAGCTTCAAACGATTCAAGTAATCAAAACAATCGATTTCCGGCTTCAATTCAAAGCTAAACAGATAGCCACTGCTGCGGAACAATTCGCTCGCCAATGCATGCTGCGGATGCGACTCCAGGCCTGGATAATGCACCGCGGCGACGCGCGGATCGGCTTCCAGCATCTGCGCCACCGCTAAAGCACTCGCGCTGCTGCGCTCCATGCGCAAGGCGATGGTTTCAGCGCCGACCGCAATATGATGCGCCGCTTCCGGGCCGAGCGCAGCGCCGAAATCGCGCAGACTCTTGGCACGGATTTGCGCCAGTGCCCACTGAGCTTGCGGATTACGCTTGTAGGCATCATAGATATTCGGAGAACGGCTCCAGTCAAACAAACCTGTATCGGTGATTGCACCGCCCAGCGCATTGCCATGACCGCCGATCGACTTGGTCAACGAGTTGACCACCAGGCCGGCACCAACCACTTTGGGCTGGAACAGGTAAGGTGAAGTCATCGTATTGTCCACCACGAACAATATTCCGCGTGCATTGCACAGCTCGCCAATACGCTTGAGATCTGCGATCTGCGTGCGTGGATTGGCGATGGTTTCGACAAACACCATCCGCGTCGTCGGCGTCAGCGCTGCCTCTACCCGCGCCACATCAGTGGCATCAACCATGCTTATCTTACCGCCTTGAGCGCCAAAGGTTTGCCAGATACTAGCCGTATTCCCGAACAAAAATGCCGATGACACAACATGGTCGCCTTCGCGCAGCAAAGCCTGGATCAATGCGCCAATTGCCGCCATACCGGAAGCGAAACAGATGGTGGTGAGGCCGCCTTCCATTTTGGTAACCTTGTCCTCCAGTGCAGCAACTGTCGGATTGCCTTGACGGCCATAACGATAACCCGACTGCTTGCCCTGGAATACATCGGCCAACTGGCGCGCATCCTTGTAGCCCCACGTCACGGAGCTATGGATCGGCTTATGCGGTGCGCCATGCTCGACAGTCTTCTGGCGGTCGCTATGCAGGATGGTGGTAGTGAAACCGTATTTTTGCATCATGTTTTGATCGCTGCTTGTGTCGGGTGGGCACCAGTGCCCGCGCGGGCCCTTGTTACATTGCTCGCTCAGGCAAGGGTGGGCACGATGCCCCACCCTACCCACTCTCTGCTACAGCCAGGGCATGCTGCTAACCCTAACTTACCGCCTGGCCAGTTGAGTGCAGAGTAATTAATCAACTTGCGCCAGGCTAAGATTCAACTGCGAACGCACCGCTTCCTCAGCTTCAGGTTTTGGATTGTTCCTTGCAAATTCGATACGATCAAGATAATCGCGTGAAATGTCGCCAGTGATGTAATTGCCGTCAAAGCAGGATGCTTCGAAATTCAACAGCAGCGGATTGACGTCAGAGATGGAGTGCCGCAATGCATCGATATCCTGATACACCAACGCGTCAGCGGTAATTTCACGGCAGACTTCTTCGTCCGTACGACCATACGCAATCAGTTCGCCGCGGGTCGGCATATCGATACCGTAGACGTTGGGAAACTTGACCGGTGGCGCTGCCGACGCGAAGATCACGCGTTTAGCACCCGAGTCACGCGCCATTTGCACGATCTCACGGCTGGTTGTGCCGCGCACGATGGAGTCATCGACCAGCAGCACGGTCTTGCCCTTGAATTCAGATGCGATCGCATTCAATTTCTGACGTACCGATTTTTTGCGAATTGCTTGCCCCGGCATCAAGAAAGTTCGGCCGATGTAACGGTTCTTGATAAAGCCTTCGCGATATTCGATGCCCAGTTTGAGCGCCAGCTGGATCGATGCCGGGCGCGACGAATCCGGAATCGGCATGACTACATCGATGTCACCGCTGCGGAACTCTTTCTTGATTTTGTCAGCCAGGTACTCGCCCATTTTCAGGCGGGTGGCATACACTGAGGCGCCATCAATTATCGAATCCGGCCGAGCCAGATAGACGAATTCAAACGCGCATGGATTCAGCGTCGGATTTTCGGCGCACTGCTGGTTGTACATCTGGCCGTCGATATCGATGAAAATCGCTTCACCAGGCATGACATCGCGCAGGAAGCGGAAGCCGAGACCTTCGAGTGCAACCGATTCGCTGGCAACCACGTATTCAGTGCCCTTATCGGTTTCGTTGGCACCGATACACAATGGGCGAATGCCGTAAGGATCGCGGAAAGCCAACAAACCGTGGCCAGCAATCTGCGCTACCACGGCGTATGAGCCACGCACCCGCTTGTGGACATTGCCGACGGCCTTGAACAACACGCCCGGATCAAGCGAATAGTCGATCGTGGCTTGCTGGATCTCGTGCGCGAGCACGTTCAGCAGCACTTCGGTATCGGAATCCGTATTGATGTGCCGACGATCGTTTTTGAACATCTCGATCTTCAGTTGCTCGGCGTTGGTCAGGTTGCCGTTGTGCGCCAGGATGATGCCAAACGGCGCATTGACGTAGAACGGTTGCGCCTCTTCTGCGCTGGCGGTGCCGGCGGTTGGGTAGCGCACCTGGCCGATGCCGTAATTACCCGGCAGCGAACGCATGTTGCGGGTACGGAAAACGTCGCGCACCAGGCCGTTGGCCTTATGCATAAAAAATCTGTTACCGTGATTAGTTGCGATGCCCGCAGCATCCTGACCGCGATGCTGCAAGAGCAACAACGCGTCATAAATAAGTTGATTTGCGGGATTTTGGGAAGCGATGCCGACTATGCCACACATGGTGGACTCCTAAACAATAAACAATTCGTTACAGCGTAACGGGTACGGCGTAAAGACACGGCAACCCATTACAGCAAATTCAAAACTTCAGATGGCTCGCAAACGTCCCTGGTAAATAAGGAACCACAGCTCGCGCAGCGGATTCGGCAAACGGGCTCAGCATCGCATCGCGCCAAAAAGGCTGTTGCGGCATTGCCGTAGCACCACACACCAACACTACCGCCAGCACGATTAGCAGGCCGCGCGCCACCCCGAACAATACACCCAATCCATGATCGACGACTCCCAGGCCGCTAGCCTTAATCACAGCACTGAGCGCCATGCTCAACAACATCATGAGTAACCTCGCGCCAATAAATAGCGCCAGAAAAGCCGCGATTAAGCGTGCTACATTTCCTGGAATTACGTCGGGAAGCAATTCTGCCAGAATTTCACCATATGCGTTGGCGACCACTAAAGCAATCACCCAACTCGCCAACGACAGAATCTCTTTTGCCAAACCGCGCAAAGTGCTGATCACCACCGAGCAGATCAATATGAACAACACCAGATAATCGAAAGTGGTCACGCGGATTGGGGGGCTTCTGATAGCCAATGTATATGGAGCAACTAACACGAAAATCAAGCCGTCTGCATCAGACTGCATTTTCATTCAGCCTGGAATCAAACTGCCGTTAAAACCCAGCTTGGACAGCTTGGCCCGCGCCTTTTCAGCTTCTTCCTTGCTACTGAAAGGACCAACACGGATGCGAATACGTTCGCCACCGGCTGTCGGCACTTTTTGTGTATAAGACTGAATGCCAGCTTCTCTCAGCTTGCTCTGTAGTTCATTCACCCCGTCTTGAGACTCTAGTGCAGCGACCTGTAACAGGAATTTCCCCGGCTTTTTCTGTGGTGCTGGAGCAGCATCGGTGTGACCGTCAAGGATCGCCAAAGCACGGGCAGAGTCGTCGCTTCTGTCGACTGCCATCTCCGGTTTCGACTTGATTTCGGCTTTTGGCTTAAGCTCTGGCTTAGGGTCTGGCTTAGGCTTCACATCGGACTTCGGCACTGCTGGCTTGGGTGCCGCCACAACGGCAAGGCTGTCAACAGCAGCGGGCTTGGTAACAGCGCTTGCCGCAGACGACGTTGTTACCGGCGCAGCGGCAGACTGGGGTGCGGCCGAAGCCGCGGGAGCAGGTGCTGCAGTAGCTGCGCTGGTTGCAGCCGACGCCGACTCAACGATTTCTTCGCGCTTGTCCAATCCGTTGCTGCTGACAGATGCAGCGGCGCTGCTGGCGGCAGGCTTGTCGCGCGATGGGATCTGAATTGCGATGTCATCCGCCAACGGTTTCGGCTCAGAATCGAGGATCATCGGGAGTACGATCACCACGGCCAGCACCAGCGCCACAGCACCGACCAAGCGGCGACGAGCACGCTTTTTTTCCGGCAGGACCGGGTCTACCGCTTCGTTCTGTTGATTGGCCGTCTTGCCGGCTCGCGTTTTGCGAGGGCGCAAAGGCAGCTCCGCCTGCTCGGCATCCGGGCCGAATCGGGTGCCGGCCCTTGACCGGTAGACGCCTTGATCAGGGTCGGTTTGCTGCTTGTTTTTGCGAAGAAAAGAGAACAAACCCATGCGATATATTTTGCTAGTTGGCGGCTTTAGGAGCAATCCGCTTGAAAATCGTCAGTGGAATCCGGATTTCCTGGCTTGCATGACACCGGCCACCGTCAGGAATGATCCGAAAACCACAATTCTATCATTCTCGCCAGCCCTGCTTAATGCATTTGCGTAGGCTTCTGCTGGCGAATCGAAGCAAAGCACGCTGGATTCGGCATCACCGCCGTGCTCAGGATGGGCATCGCCCCCCAGCAAACGTTCTTCCAATTGCCTTGCTGAGGCTGCGCGCGGCAACGGGAGCGCGGTCAGGCACCAGTGATCGATACGCCCCTTTAGTTGCGCGACAATACCTTCAATATCCTTATCGAGCATGGCACCAAACACCGCGTAGGTGTAGGGATGAAAGCCCATGTTGTCGAGGTTTTGTGCCAGCGTCGCTGCGGCATGCGGATTATGGGCAACGTCCAGGATCACCAGCGGCTGTCCCGGCAGCACCTGGAAACGCCCCGGAAGATCCATCATGGCGAAGCCGTTACGCACTTCCTGGGCACCCACCGGCAAACTATCCCGTAGCACTTCCAGCGCAGCCAATGCCGCAGATGCGTTCAACAACTGATTGGCGCCGCGCAGGCTAGGATAGCCGAGTGAATTACGGCGCTGCGTCCGGCCGCTATAGTTCCATTGCTGCTTATCGCCGGTGTAGTTGAAATCGCGCCCCATGAGCCACAGATCAGCGCCAATCGCGTTAGCATGATCAATCAGCGATTGCGGCGGCACCGGATCGCTGCAGATGGCAGCTTTGCCGGCGCGGAATATGCCAGCCTTTTCAAAGCCAATTTTCTCGCGCGTATCACCCAGGTAGTCGGTATGATCGATATCGACGCTGGTGACGATCGACACATCTGCATCGACAATATTGACCGCATCCAGACGTCCGCCGAGGCCGACTTCGAGAATCACGATATCAAGATTGGCCTGCGACAACAAATGCATGATGGCTAAAGTGGTGAATTCGAAATAGGTCAGCGAAACATCGCCGCGCAGCGCTTCTACTGCCTCAAAACTGGCAATCAGCGCCGCATCGGATGCTGATTCGCCACCAATCCGAGCGCGCTCGTTAAAATCCAAAAAATGCGGCTTGATGTAGAGCCCGACCTTGTAACCGGCACGTAGCAAAATGGATTCCAGCATGGCACAGGTTGAACCCTTGCCATTTGTACCGGCAACCATGATAACCGGGCAGGAGAATTGCAACTGTAGCCGCTGCTTCACCAGAACCACTCTGTCCAGACCCATATCGATGGTCTTAAAATGGCGCGACTCAAGCAATGTGAGCCATTCGGCGAGCGTTAGTGGTTTAGGAGGCAGAGTGGGCATATGAAAATCCAGCGAAAAGCCTGCTCCGGATATTGCAACAATACACAACCAGAAGCCGGCCTGAAAAAACAAAAGGCCCGAACCGATAACAGTTCAGGCCGCGACCCGCACAATTCACATCAAGCGATGGATTCGGCCGGCTGATCTTGCAACAACCCCAATAAGCGCGCAATTTCTTCGCGCATCTTGCGACGATCAACAATCATGTCCACCGCGCCCTTGGTGACCAAAAATTCAGCGCGCTGGAAGCCTTCAGGCAACTTTTCGCGCACGGTGTTTTCGATCACACGCGGGCCGGCAAAACCGATCAGTGCTTTCGGTTCGGCAATGACGATGTCACCCATAAACGCAAACGAGGCCGATACCCCGCCCATGGTCGGGTCGGTCAGCACGCTGATGAACGGCAATTTCTTTTCCGACAACTTAGTCAGCATTGCCGTGGTCTTGGCCATTTGCATCAGAGACAACAGGCCTTCCTGCATCCGCGCGCCGCCAGTGGCGGTGATGCAGATGAACGATACTTTCTGCTCCAATGCAACCTGAGCACCGCGGACAAAGCGTTCGCCCACCACAGAACCCATCGAGCCGCCCATGAATTCGAACTCAAAACAGGCGACCACCACCGGCAAGCTCATGATCGAGCCACCCAGCACGATCAATGCGTCGGTTTCGCCGGTAGCATCCATTGCCGCCTTCAGACGGTCTGGATACTTCTTGCTATCCTTAAACTTAAGGGTATCGATCGGCAGTGTTTCCTGGCCGATTTCATAACGCCCACCGGCATCCAATAACGCATCCAGACGATCACGCGCACGAATGCGCATGTGGTGGCTGCACTTCGGACAAACGTGGATGTTCGATTCGAGATCCGTGCGATACAGAACTGCCTCGCAAGACGGACATTTGACCCACAATCCCTCAGGAATCGACTTGCGCGTTGCCGACTCGTTACGCTGAATACGTGGGGGCAATAATTTTTCTAGCCAACTCATAGAGCGACCTCCTTCAGATTTTTTCTTGCCGGATTGTACCTTCAACCCTAAAACAGCGAAACAGTTAAAACATTTTGTCAGCAGAGTTTGAAAGCCAACGCAATCTGGTAAATCCCACTCCTGTTGCCGCCCGGCTAAAGTGGACCCATCTGTCCAGACAAATATCTGCATAGTTTAAGAAGCACTTCCTGCCTCCAATACAGCTGCGCGGCGCTGTCCCGGTTTTTCTGTTGCTCTT
>NZ_JBIIVN010000135.1:0-7258 GCF_044339385.1 Collimonas sp.
AAAGGAGTGCTTCAACACCAACTGTTTGATAGACTTATCCACAGCTGCTAACTCAAAACGCAGCGACCAGCCCTGGGTCACATTTCGATCAGCAGGCTGGGTCAAGATTCAATCAGCGCCAACACGCTGAACCAGCATCTGGAACAATTAGCGCTGCAAGACAGCCTGACCGGCCTCGCCAACCGGCGTCAGTTCGACAACGCACCGCGTGACGAATTCAGCCGTGCCATGCGCACCGAAAATCCGCTGGCATTGGTCATGATCGATGTCGATTGCTTCAAACAATACAACGATATCTACGGCCACCCGGCCGGCGATGAGTGCCTGCGACGAATCAGCGAAGTCATCAAAGCCAGTAAAAACCGCCCCGGCGACCTGGCCACACGATACGGCGGAGAGGAACTGGCAGTCCTGCTGCCTGACACCAATCTGGCCGGTGCGATAGCGGTGGCCGAAAAAATCCGAGTGGCGATTTACAACCTGCACATCGAGTACCCTCAAGGCCCAGCAGGCGTAGTAACGATCAGCGCCGGCGTCGATGCTTTTGTCCCGGTCAGGGATGGCAATATCCCATTCGAGCTGGTGCAGGCCGCCGACAAAGCCTTGTACGCGGCAAAATCATCCGGTCGCAATCGGGTCTGCTCCAATGCCAATTTGCATTGAGGTATCGGGCTGGATCACGCTTACCCCCGAGCGCGCCGTCCCCGCTCGTAGACCAAGGCAGCAACCGCGATCAAGCGGTACAACTCCTGCTCGCTGAGTTTGTACGCCAGCGCAGCAATCTCGCGCGCCAGCATTCCAATCAGCAAGTCGTTCCCCGGCACCTGCGCCTGCGGGCTTGCGCGCGCAATCAAATCAACTATTTGCTCTGCTCTCATGATTCCGCCCGAGAAAAATTAAATGCAAGATCTCCGCCAGCGCCTTTAAGTAACACCAAAATACGACGCTTGGCCAGATGTTTAGCCAAAAACCCTCGGCTTATCGCCATTTTTTAAAACAGGCCTTGAAGCAGGCTGCGCTGCGACACCAAAGCGGGATGAGCCATAGCCGCTCTCCATCGGCGACAATCGGGGTGCCAAGACTGCCGCCGACCAAAGCGTCGCATGCGCGCATGTTTTATCCACTAAAGGTTAAATTTGCACCGGTTACTTCTTAGCGCCTCCCAATAGACCGCCAAGCACATTGCCACTCGCCCCAACTCCAACCTCTCCCCCCCTTACCGCCAGTCAAGCCACCCACCAAGCCGGTAACCGGCGCTAATGGGTTGGCACCTGAGCCCGCGGCACCAGCGACTGCACCAGTGACACCACTCAACAAACCGGTGACCGGCGCTAATGGGTTACCGCCTGAACCGACGTTGCCACCGAGCGCACCAGTCACACCACTGAACACTGCACCGAGCGGAGCGGCCTGCAACACTCCCCCCATCGCTGCCCAGCAAAGGCTGGCCGGTACCGACGACTGGGTTGGTACCGAGACCGGCGACACTCGCGCCGACAGCACTGGCCACAGAACCCAAACTGCCAACCACAGGTACGTTAGCGCCAGTTGACGCATTGCCTAAAGTGTTAATGCCCGCGCCGGCAGCCGTCAACAAACTGTTCACTGGCTGGTTCAAACCGGTCGTGTTGCCTACAGTTTGGGTCAGTGTATTGACGGTGCTAATCAACGGCACAATGGCTTGACCGACGGTTTGCGTAATCTGTTGCACCGGGCCACTCGACAGCACACTGTTTACCGGGGCTGCTAGCGTCGAAGCTGTGGCACTCACTTGCGTTACCAGGCCGCCCACCGGAACGGTCACTGGCGCCAATGGTGCCAGCGGACCGCTACCGACTGCGCCCACCACTTGTCCGATGCTTGTTGCCGTATTGATTGCTTGCGTGACCACCCCGCCGACGCCAGCGACCGAGCTGCTAACCGCATTTGGATTGCTGCCGATCTGGCCCAGGCCGTTGGTCACCGTGGCACCTAAGCCATTGACAATTCCACTGGCGTTATCGACCACACCGGACAGGCCACTTTTGATTTGTGGCGATGGCAGGGGCAAGCTACTGACGATCGTATTACCTGCTGCTGCAACTGCGGTCCCTGCCGCAGATACTGTATTGCCGAGGTTAGACAACGCATTGGCAGAGGCGCCTGTGCCACCGCCCGTGCCGCCACCTGTGCCGCCACCTGTGCCGCCGCCGTTGGTACCGCTACCTGCGCCAACACCAGAACCACCGCTATCCGATCCGCTACCAGTGCCTGCACCTCCGGCACCCTGCGCGCTGCCGGATGATGATCCAAGGGATGTACCCAAACTTCCGCCGCCACTGGCGCAACCGGCCAGCAAGGCCGTCAACAATATGGATGCGGCAACGACGCCACTTTTACGCGATGTTTTCATGATGTATTTTCTCTAGGTCAAAGTAAGAACCACACGGTCCGTGAAGTACTATTTTGCAAAGAGCATGCCAGTCGTAAAACAGGGCGTTCACTGGATCAGAAACATCTGGCGCTGGGCTCAAAAACAATAAAAACCCTTATTAATCAATGGCCAATAGTTTCTCGCGAGACCCTCTAGAGGGTGGAGCGTCACCACCGAGGGAGCGATTGTCACGTTACATGTAACGTAACGCCAGGTATATCGGGACATCATTAGTCGCCACAAACCCATCGAAAACAATAGGAAAAATGCTGTCCAAACGCTTTCGTGGCAATCGTCGATTGGTCCTGATATCCGCAAAAAATCCGCATTTACCCTAACGGCAGAATTGCGATATGCTCGTGCTTTTAAAAACAACAACATAATCAACTTGCTTAATTCTCTACAGCATAAGCAGCTGACAGCCGTTAACACGGATGGATGAAGCGCCATCGCGAACAGATCGTCTACAGCGCTCATCAAAGATGAAAAAAAGAGATCGATTTATAAGAGGAATGTCATTGTCGGTACCGAATCCCCGAGGGCCATGCCCGCAAAAATATAAACGAATCAGCTGTGCCAACTGTCTGTTGTCGCTCTTCCTGCTCACCACAATAGCGGGATGCAGCACTCCGCGCGGCCCTGGCAGCGGCACCTCGGTGGCTGCAAATGGCCCGGGCTATTACACGGTGCAAAAGGGTGACACCCTCTCCAGCATTGCCCGTCAATTCCAGCACAGCAATAGTCAGATCATCAGCTGGAACAAACTGGCCGATCCGAATGACATCAAGGTAGATCAGGTATTACGGGTCGCGCCGCAAAGTGGCTCCAACAGCGCTGCGAGCAAGATGAGAGGCGACACACGCCCCGCCCGCACCAACAGCGCGCCGGTGGCCAATGAGAAAGATGCAATAGACTGGGCCTGGCCCGCAAGTGGCAAAGTCAATAATGGAACGGGTCAGGGCAAAAAGGGAATCGATATTCTTGGCCAGCTTGGGCAACCTGTGCTGGCGGCAGCCAGTGGCAAGGTAATGTATGCAGGCAGCGGCATACGCGGCTACGGCAATCTGCTCATCGTCAAGCACAACAGCAACTTATTGTCGGTCTACGCGCATAACAAGAGCATCATCGCGAAAGAGGGACAAACAGTGCGCAAGGGCCAACAAATCGCCGAAATGGGCAAATCCGATAGCAATGCCGTCAAGCTGTATTTCGAAATACGCCGTCAGGGCAAGCCCGTCGATCCGACGGCCTATCTACCACGCCGCTAAACGTACAAAAGAAAATGCCCGGAAGCGCCTGATCACAGTTCCGGGCATTACTGACATCATGCTTCCTGCAATCAATAGGCTACGTAAGGTCCTGCCGTTCCAGCCGCCATTGTGCCTTCAATCGCGGTATATACCGAGCGCCCAAAGAAGAACGGTAAGCCCCAATCGAAGTAAGACGTGAAGGCCGCCCCCCCGGCCAGATTATTGAATGCCGTATTATTTGAGCTGGCCTGGAACAAACCATCAGCATTGGCCACGTTGAAACTCACAGTGCCGCTGCGTCCGTTCATGCCGGTATTGACTGCCGTTCTGCTCAGAGTCGAAATCAGGCAGTAAAATCCTTGGCTGACACTACAATTCGGGATGGTACTGTCGGCGAAAAACAAGCCGTTCGAGCCACTATCAAAAAATGCTTGCATCACCGTGCCTTGATAGAGCGCACTCAAGTTGCCCGAACTATTGAGCGTGTAGATGCTGGCGCTGCCAAGCGCATTGTTGGTTTGCGTGCCGATGCCGAAAATCAGTGAACCGGTTACCCCGGCGGCGCCGCTGCTGCCTATGGCGGGCAATTGAATGATTGTGCCGTTGTTATCCTGAGCGAAGGCTGCGACCGGGTTGCCAACCTGCTTGGCCATGCTCAAAGCTGCCGCAACACAATTGCCGCCAGGACAGGTGTAATACCAACCATCCAGAGCTTGCGTTGCACAGGAGCTGCCACAATCCTGCGCAAAAGTGCTGATCCCAATGACGCTATTAGCGCGGAATGAGGCCACCGTATTTTCCGGAACCAGGCCACCCGAACAACCGCTCGGAACGTTAGGGAACGCATTGTCGCCAATGATGTGAACCGATATACCGCTGGCAACTTCACCGGCGACGCGCAAATCTGCCCGCTTGACCGAGCCCCAGCTATAGCCATCGGCAAAGCGTGCGCATTCTGCGATGGCATTACCGCTGGCATCGGTGAGCGCTGGCAAGGCAAGCGTTCCCGACAACACCGAAGAAATGATGCGCAAGCCGCTAGAACCTGTATCCACCAGGACGTAGTCGATGGTTTGGCATTGTGTAGTGCTGCCCGGCTGACAGACAGTCACTGAAACATACGGGGTATTGACTGCCCCGACCGACTGACCAGAAGAGGTGTTGGGGCCGCTATCGATGACGATAGGCACCGCATTTTGCAGGCTTGGCACCACCGGTGGCGTGGTAGTCGGCGTTGTAGTGCTGCTGGAGCCGCCACCTCCTCCGCACGCAGCCAAAAACAAGCTGCCAATCAGACAAACAAGATACATCAAAGGGCGCATAGTAATCTCCGGTCAGCGAATATCGTCAGGTGTCACGCATTGCGGCATCAAGGCCGGCACGTAGGCACTGCCGGCAAATGAACGCATATGGCCGCCAGAACGCAACACCAGTTGATCGGACTGAACCGCTATCGCTCGCCGTCCGGCGTGCGGCTTACTGGCAGCAGCAACAAATTGCTCTGAGTAGCTGCCCAGCAATTGCTGCAGATTCGGCATACTTGGGCCTTGCCAGCTCACGGCAAAGACAATGCTATCGGTAGATATGTACTCTTTGACCGTCGTCCCAGAAGGCTCCAAGGTTTCGCTGACAGAGTAGCCGCTGTAATTAGTGATGCGAGCCGTGGCCTTGGCCCGCACGCTATCCGCGTTGACTGCGCCGACTTGCGCGGGGCCGGGAGCGCCGCCTAACGCGGCAAACGCTGGCAGCGAGTACGCTAGCAACACGGCGCACAAGCAAGAAACAGGAAATCTCATGATTTACCTCTGTTAAATTGAAAATGACCTTGTGAAATCATAACCGATGCCACAGAACAATAAATAACAATCATGCGTTAAAAATTTCAAACTGTGGCCACTGCGGCGACCTGTTACGATCAGAACAACTCAACTGCGCTTGACAAGACGTGAGCGCACAAAACCTATGTGCTCACGCAGTACATAAAACTGGTCGGCAAAAGCCAGCGGCATTTTCATTCGGTTGACGGCTTCTTCGATCTGGTCTAGCCGCTTGAGCAGATCCGCCTGCTCCTCTGGCGTGTAGGTTACAGCAGCGCGTTCCAGCGCAATCAGGCTGCCGTACCAGCGATAGATGCGCGACTTGATACGCCAGCCATACAGCAGAGGTACCAGCTTGAAGGCGGGTATCAGCAGCAGGATAATTGGCAATACCACCACTAGCGTACGATCGACCAGACTGGCCAGCCAGAAAGGCAGATTACGATAAAAGAAACCTTTCCCAGACTTGTAATAGCGCACGGCGTCGTCGCTTATCCGGAATTCATGAACCAGCGGTGCTGGAAATTCACCCGCGCGCTGCAGCACGTTGGCGCCGCCATTGACCTCCTTGGCGGCATCGATCAGCAAATCCGACGGGGCTGGATGCAGATCCTCGCGCGCCACCAATTCGGCCGTTGGGGCGATCAAGCGCATGTCGCGATCTGGAATGTTCTTGCCAAAATCAAACACCCCCTCGGAATCCGTAGTTCATTCAGATAGCTAAAACGCCGCGCATAGGCGCTGGCCTGAGCAAAATCGAGCAGCCGGATACCTGGCGTGCGCAACAGCTTGCCCATGGTCGGCGGCGCGGCCGAATCGCCCATGAGGAAAGCGGCATCAATCTTACCCTCAGTGAGCGCTTGAGCCGCCTCGTCGCCGCCCATGTCGAGCAAATGGGTCTTACCACCCGGCTCGATACCATTTGCCTTCAACAAGGTCAGTGCCAGCACCCGCGAGCCACTGCCCGGCAAGCCGATGGCGACCCTTTTGCCTTCCAGTTCGGACAAACGATCGATTACTTTTCGGCCATGATAAAAAACCGACACAGGCACGTAGGCCACGCTGCCCAGCGACATTAATTGGTCGATCGGCATGTCGCCGGCCACCCCGCCCTGCACAAAGGCGACATCGACAGCCGCTTTAGGATCGCTCAATCGATGTCACAATATTGAGCCTGATGCCGTTGCGAGCCATGATCTCGCGGTATTTTTCGGCGGTGCTCCAGAAGCTGCTATGTTCCGGCCCAGTGGCGATGGTGATGATTTTCGGCGGCGCCGGATGAATAAACCAGATCGCCAGCCAGAGCGCGACAATCGCCAGCAGTGCGATCGGGCCGGAGCTGATGGCCAGATCGCGCCATGAAATTGCCACGAAGCGGGTCTTGATATTGATCGCAGACTGCCTCAGTTCAGCGGTAGTAAGTGGAGAGGCCATGAGAGCTCATTTCTTGCGCAAAGGTGCCAACAAATGCGTCAATGCATTGTGGTCGAGTTCATACATCAGGGCAATCAGGCCGCCCAACTCGCCGGCCGGGAAACCCTCACGCGCAAACCATGCCAGATAATCACCGGGCAGATCGGCCAGCAGCCTTCCTTTGTACTTCCCAAAAGGCATCTGGCGCGTGACCAGCAGTTGTAAGTGTTCTGGATTCATCGATTGAGCTTCCCTCGATTTTTCGTCTTCCAACAGGTGGCTTTTATGCCGCCTGTTTTTCCTGATGTTGCTCAGTGAGCCAGTCATCTAAATACTGGCAGGGTGAACGATAGCCAAGCGTCGAA
>NZ_JBIIVN010000136.1:0-7243 GCF_044339385.1 Collimonas sp.
AGGTTGACCACGTGGTCGCGGTACTCGAACTGCATGACCGAGCTGGCCACCGAAATGCCGCGTTGCTTTTCGATGTCCATCCAGTCCGAGGTTGCGTGGCGGCCGCTCTTACGGCCTTTGACAGTGCCGGCCAGTTGGATTGCGCCGGAGAATAACAGCAGCTTTTCGGTCAGCGTGGTTTTACCGGCGTCTGGGTGAGAAATGATGCCGAAAGTGCGGCGGCGCGCCACTTCGCTGGCGATTTGTTCGCTGGAAACGGTATTGGCGACTATGTCGGCATCTTCGCCAATGGCGTTCGGCTGCTCGGAAATGGGTTCTTGCATGATGCGTGGTTCAGGCGATCTCGGCCGCCTGCCTTGGTAATAATGAATGCGTGAATGCGAGGAAAACCGGAAACTTGCCTGCGCCGGCCGCTGTTGCGACGGCCCATTGGTATTTTGGCAGTTTCGATAACCCGCGATTATAACGTATGTGGCGTGCTCGGCCACGGCTGTCGCCCAGATGAGGCGTTAAAACCTGGGGCAATGCCAAGGAAGGTGGCGTTGCGTTGGTCTGGCTGTCTGGTGCAACAAATATGATGTTTATATAGTGCTTATTTGTGATGTTAATTTGTGGTTTTGTTTGTGGTGTTTTTTTTTTTTTTTTTGCGGTGTTTTTTTATCAATATTTCGCGCTTTTGCCGGGTCTGCGGCGCTCACGTCACAGCGTTCTCAGACGTCTTGCAATCGCTAATAAGAACAGCAATCGAATTAGCAACAGATTTGTGGGTGGCGCTCTGTATAATTCCATCCTCATGTCCGTATCCGAATCCAACAAACCAGCGCGATCCACTGATCGCCCAAGCCCCCAGAGCACTGCCAGCCGTCCATCTCAGCCGTGCTCCAGGTCATCACGTCCCGAGCCTAAGCCCGCAAGGCCAGCCCCGGAACGCAACCCACTGCCGCCTATCGTTTTCCCAGAAGAGTTGCCGGTTTCCGGCAAGCGCGCGGAAATATCTGCGGCGCTTTCTGCGCATCAGGTCATCATCGTTTGCGGTGAAACCGGTTCCGGCAAAACCACCCAATTGCCGAAGATTTGCCTGCAACTGGGGCGCGGCCTAAATGGCATGATCGGCCACACTCAGCCGCGCCGGATTGCCGCTTCCTCGACCGCTAGACGGATCGCCCAGGAACTCAATTCGCCGCTGGGCGAGCATGTCGGCTATAAGGTGCGTTTCAACGACACCCTGACCAAGGGCGCCTGGATCAAGCTGATGACCGATGGCATTCTGCTGGCGGAGACGCAGACCGATCCGCTGTTGCGCCAGTACGACACCATCATCATCGACGAGGCCCACGAGCGCAGCCCGAACATTGACTTCCTGCTGGGTTACCTGAAGCAGTTGCTGCCGAAACGCCCCGACCTCAAAGTCATCATCACGTCCGCCACCATCGACGCCGACCGTTTCGCGCGCCATTTCGGCACGCCTGAAAAGCCGGCGCCGGTGATTGAAGTCTCTGGCCGTTTGTATGAAGTGGAAGTGCGCTATCGTCCGGTTGACAATGTCGACCGCAGCGGCGTCAACCCTGCAGCCGCGGCAGCCAAGCCGAACCCGCCGCAAAGCGCCGCCCAGCGCGACCGCGACCAACGCGACCTGATGGATGCGGTGGTCGACGCGGTTGACGAACTGGCGCGCATCGGTTCCGGCGATGTGCTGGTGTTCTTGCCGGGCGAACGCGAAATCCGCGATGCCGCCGAAGCGCTGCGCAAGCACCATCCGGCCCATGTCGACATATTGCCGTTGTTCGCGCGGCTGTCGGCGCAGGAGCAGGAGCGCGTGTTCAAGTCATCCAATGCGCGTCGCATCGTGCTGGCCACTAACGTCGCCGAAACCTCGTTGACGGTGCCCGGCATCCGCTACGTGGTTGACGCCGGGCTGGCGCGGGTCAAGCGCTACAGTTATCGTAACAAGGTCGAACAGTTACAGATCGAGCCGATTGCGCAGTCGGCCGCCAACCAGCGCGCCGGGCGTTGCGGCCGGGTTGCTGCAGGTGTCTGCATCCGCTTGTACGAAGAGCAGGATTATCTGCAACGGCCGAAATTCACCGAGCCGGAAATCCTGCGCTCGTCGCTGGCTTCGGTCATCTTGCGGATGAAGTCGCTGCATCTGACCGATGTCGAGACTTTCCCTTTCATCGAGCCGCCGCCAGGCCGGGCGATTGCCGACGGTTACCAACTGCTGCAGGAGTTGGTAACCGTCGATGAGAATAATCAGTTGACCAAGACCGGCCGGCAGTTAGCCAAGCTGCCGCTCGACCCGCGCGTTGGCCGCATGATTTTGGCCGCACTGGACAATGTCTGTCTGAGCGAAATGTCGATCGTCGCCGCCGCCCTGTCGGTGCAGGACCCGCGCGACCGGCCGATAGATGCGCAAGGTGCTGCCGATCAGGCGCACAAGAAATTTGCCGATGAGAAGTCGGAGTTCCTGAGTTATCTGAAGATCTGGAAATGGTTCGAGGAAGCCATTGAGCACAAGAAAACCAATCGTCAGTTGTCGGATAACTGCCGCGCCAATTTCCTGTCGCAGTTGCGTCTGCGCGAATGGCGCGATGTTCATTCGCAGTTACTGACGATCGTGCGCGGGCAGGGCTGGCGTCTCAACGAAGCGCCGGCCACCTACGAGCAACTGCATTGTGCATTGCTGACCGGCCTGCTTGGTAACGTCGGCTTCAAGGCCGATGACGATCCGCATTATCTGGGCGCGCGCGGCATCAAGTTCCATCTGTGGCCGGGTTCGCATTTGTCGAAGAAGGCCGGCAAATGGGTGATGGCGGCCGAACTGGTCGACACCAGCCGTTTATATGCACGCTGCATCGCCCAGATTCAGCCCGAATGGCTGGAAAAGGTTGGTGCCCATTTGTTGAAAAAATCGTATGGCGAACCACGCTGGGAAAAGCGCATTGCGCAAGTATCTGCTTCGGAACGTGCGACCTTGTACGGGTTGGTGGTGTACAGCCAGCGCCGCATCAATTTTGGCTTGATCAATCCACCGGAGGCACGCGAGATTTTTATTCGCGATGCGTTGGTCGGCGGCGAGTTTGAAACGCGGGCGCCGTTCTTTGCGCATAACCTGAAGCTGATCGGCGAGATCGAGAACCTGGAGCACAAGTCGCGCCGGCTCGACGTGCTGGTTGACGATGAGTTGATTGCAGCGTTTTACGACAAACTGATCCCGGCCGATATCTGCAATGGCATCGCGTTTGAAAAATGGCACAAGGATGTCAGCGTTGAGACACCCAAGCTGTTGTTCCTTAACCGCGACGATTTAATGCGTCACGAAGCGGCCGGTATTACGACCGAGTTGTTTCCAAAAGTGATGCGCGTGGCCGGTATTGAGATGGCGCTGTCGTATCACTTCGAGCCGGGCACGCCGCGTGATGGGGTGACGCTGACGGTGCCGCTGTTTGCGCTCAATCAGGTCTATGTCGACCGCTGCGACTGGCTGGTGCCCGGCATGCTGAAGGAAAAAGTGCATCTGTTGTTGAAGTCATTGCCGCAAAAGATACGCCGCAACTGTGTGCCGCTGCCGGACTATGCCGCCGGCTTTTGCGAACGCGTCCAGGCGCGCCATGTCTTCGGTCATGGCAATCTGCTCGATGCGTTGATGGCGGATATTCGCAGTGAAACCAGCGTCGTCACACGCAGCACCGATTTCAAGCTGGAAACGCTGCCTGCGCATCATTCGATGAATTTCAAGATTGTCGACGAGCACGGCCGTCAGCTGGAGATGGGGCGTAACCTGGCGGCGTTGCAGGCTGAGTTCGGTGGTCAGGCGCGCGAGAGCTTTCAAAAGCTGGCGGTGGCGACGACTGTGGCAGAGGCACCAGCGGTTCCGGGCGGGGCAACCGTATCAACCGGCAACGCCGCACCAGCGCGAGCGGCGCACGTTGCACAGCAGGCCCCCTCCAAAGGCGGCAGCAACCCCAGCGCTAACGCACAATTCACCAACCTGACCGGCTGGACCTTCGGCGAACTGCCTGAGCTGCTGGAAATCCAGCAGGGCAAGCAGACCCTGATCGGTTTCCCGGCGCTGGTCGATCGACAAAGCCATTGCGACCTGGAGGTATTCGACGATCCGAATGAGGCGGCGCGTATCCATCATCTTGGCTTGCGGCGGCTGTTCGCGTTACAGCTCAAGGAGCAACTCAAATTTCTTGAGAAAAATATTCCCGGCTTGCAGCAGATGGGCATGCAATTCATGGCCCTCGGTTCGCAGGAAGAACTGCGCGATCAGATTATCCATGCCGGCCTGGAGCGCGCCTGCCTGCAGCAGCCGCTGCCCAAGAACGCCGTCGGGTTCACACAACGCAAGGATGAAGGCAAGTCGCGTCTGGGCTTGTTGTGTAATGAAATCGCGCGCTTAGCGGCGCTGATTCTGCCCGAGTATTACGGCTTGCCGAAGAAGCTGCAAGGTGCCAAAGGCCATCCGCAATCGGTCGCCGATATCCAGTCGCAGATGCAGTCGCTGGTCAGCAAACGTTTCATAGCCGACAACGACTATGCCAACCTGACGCATTTTCCGCGTTACCTGAAGGCGATCAATGTGCGGCTTGAAAAATTACGTGCCGATCCGGCGCGCGATGCCAGGCTGATGGCGGAATGGGCGCAGGTAGCCACTCCGTGGCAGCGCGCGCAGAAAGATCGGGGCAGCAAGGCTGATCCCAAGCAGGCCGAGTTCCGCTGGTTGCTCGAAGAGCTGCGGGTATCGTTGTTTGCGCAGGAATTGCGCACGCCGATGCCGGTGTCGGTCAAGCGTTTGCAAAAAGTATGGGAAACCATGCAGCGCTAGGCTGGAGAAATGCACGGTTTGGGCGGAAGCCGGTGGGATAGCCGTTTTAAAGGCTATTTGGCGTAAAATTGCGCAAAATATACACTTACATCAACTGACTGATAGAAAACAATGACGATTAAATCCGACAAATGGATACGCCGCATGGCGCAGGAAACCGGCATGATCGAGCCGTTTGAGCCCGGCCAGGTACGCGAGGCAAATGGTCAGAAGATTGTGTCTTACGGCACTTCGTCGTATGGCTACGATATTCGTTGCGCCAACGAATTCAAGATTTTCACGAACATCAACTCGACCATTGTCGATCCGAAGAATTTCGACGAAAAATCGTTCGTTGATTTCACCGGCGATGTCTGCATCATCCCGCCCAACTCGTTCGCGCTGGCGCGCACCATGGAATATTTTCGCATCCCGCGCAGTGTGCTGACCATCTGCCTCGGTAAATCGACCTATGCGCGTTGCGGCATCATCGCCAATGTCACGCCGTTCGAGCCGGAGTGGGAAGGCTATGTGACCCTGGAATTCTCTAATACCACTCCGCTGCCGGCGAAGATTTATGCCGGTGAAGGTTGCGCCCAGGTGCTGTTTTTTGAGAGCGATGAAATCTGCGAGACTTCCTACAAGGACCGCGGCGGCAAGTACCAGGGCCAGCACGGCGTTACCCTTCCAAAGACCTGAAGATCAGACATGCCAAAGAACAAAAGGCCGGCGCCGCGTAAAGCCGGCGAGGCTGACAAGTTGCAGCAGCGGAGCCGACCGCATCAGTTGAACCAGCCCAACGAATGGGCGGACGACAAGGATGAAATCCAGACTCAGGCGCTATGCGACCTGGCGATTTTCCTGGCCGAACAGGATGACAGCGAAGACGCCGCCGAGGTTGAGGCGCGGCGCCAGTCGCATGCCGACCTGCACAAGGTCATCCGGAAAAGCTTGCAGCAGAAGAAGGACGAAATCCTCTACGACGCCATTGAACGCACCAGATATGCCGACAGCGCTGCCTTTCAGTTCCTGAAAGCCAGCATCGAAGAAGCCTCGGAAGTGCTGTTGGTGCGCCGCGATAATGGCAAGGCGCTGGAACTCAATGTATTCGTTATTCCATTGTTCGCGCGGGTCGCCGGCGGCCTCAAGCGCCAGCAATGCTTCCAGGACGACGCCGCATTCGCAGCGCTCAGCGCCAGTCTGAAGGAGGCGCAACTGGAGAGCCCGGATGCCAGTGTGGTGCTGGTTAGCCATGCGTATCACATGGATGAGATAGACGGTATACGTTACAGCGATCTGTTTGACATGAATCGCGACGCATTCGCCGCGATGGTCGACAAGAAACTGGCCCCGGCAACGGCGATCGAACGCAGTTTTGGCAACTGGCCGGATAATCAGTTTGCCGCAGAAGACGACGCGCTGGAATTGCGTTTCCTGCTCGGTTTCGCGCTCAAGAACGCCGACGATCCGTTTTATCTTGTGCCTGCCGACGAGACAGCTGCCGATGCCTATTTCATGGCGCGCCAGCAGCGGTTTCATCATTGGGCAGAGCAAGTCGCACCGCTGGTGCAGCGTTGCCTGGTTACCGACGGCAGTGAAATCGCGATTCATTTTCTTTACCAGGATCTGTTCCATGGCGGTAAGGAGCGTGGCATGGCCGAGTACTTCATGCTGCTGATGATGTCTGAGCTGAACCACGGTCTTGAGCAGCATGGTTGCGCACCGCATGACGCCAAGGCAGTGGCCGGCGCGGCCGATGTGCGCGGCGAGATGCTGCTGCGCGTCAGCTTGTACGACGACCACGGCGCATTGCTGGTCTCATCGGAAAAGCCGCTGGGCGTTGCCGCCGATGTGCAGGCCGAGATCGACGACGTCTATGATGCGCTCACCACCATCGGCATCGGGTCGCTGGCGGTCGCGACGAAGTTTGATGCTCACGACCAGCCGCTGGAAGTGCAACCTTATCCGGTTTGACCTGTCGACACAGGGCAACACAAGGCAACACAAGGCAACACAAGGCAACACAAGGCAACACAAGGCAACACAAGGCAACACAAGGCAACACAAGGCAACACAACACAGCCCTGACGGGCGATTCGTATTCTGGAAAACGCAATGACTGAAGAAGACGCACAAAAAATCGCCACCCACCGCCATTACAAGGGCGGCCTGTATCGCTACATCGGCGTGGCCCGGCATTCTGAAACCGATGAGGCTATGGTGGTTTATGAGCATTTGTGGCCGCATACGCCAGGCTTGTGGGTGCGGCCGGCAGAGCTGTTTAACGGCCTGTTGGAAAACGGTGCCAGGCACTTTGAGCTTCCCCCGAAATTTAGTCTTCCATAGGTAACGTAAAATCAACGATCCTTTGGAAAGACCAGCAATGAAGAAGATACCAAAACAGATGTACACGGCGGAGTTCAAGGAGCTAGCCGT
>NZ_JBIIVN010000137.1:0-7209 GCF_044339385.1 Collimonas sp.
CACGGCTAGCTCCTTGAACTCCGCCGTGTACATCTGTTTTGGTATCTTCTTCATTGCTGGTCTTTCCAAAGGATCGTTGATTTTACGTTACCTATGGAAGACTAAATTTCGGGGGAAGCTCAAAGTGACGCCGCGCGATCTGCGTCAGGTGATGCGGCTGTCGGGCGCTTTGCGCGCAGTCAGCCAGGCTCAGGTCAAGGCGCGGGTCAGCGGCGAGGTGCGCGAAGTGCTGCTGCGCGAAGGCGCTGCAGTGAGGGCCGGCCAGGTCATCGTCAGGATGGACGACAGCGACTACCAGGCCCGGCTCAATCAGGCGCAAGGCTCGTTGCTGGCGGCACAGGGCCAGCTCGAGATCGCTGCCAAGACGCGCGACAACAACAAGGTGCTGGTTGAAAAAGGCTTTATCTCCAAGAACGCATTCGATAATGCGGCCAGCCAGTACGATATCGCCAGAGCCAATGTCGATTCCGCCCGCGGTGCCGTCGATGTGGCGCGCAAGGCGCTGTCGGACACTGTGATCCGGGCCCCGATCGACGGTCTGATCAGCCGCCGCTCGGTCGAACCGGGAGAGAAAGTCTCGGCCGACAACGGCCTGCTGGAGATCGTCGATCTGCGGCAGATGGAAATGGCGGCAACGGTACCAGCCTCGAACATCCTCGACGTTGCGCTGAACCAGGAAGCCACGCTGGTGCTGGACGGCATACCCAAGCCGGTAATCGGCAAGGTGGTACGCATCAACCCGTCAATCGAAGCGGGCTCACGTTCGATTCTTGTGTATATCCAAATCGACAACCCGCAGGGCTTGCTACGCGCCGGCATGTTCGGCGAGGCGCAGTTGACGCTGTCAAAGAAAAGCGCGGTACTGAGCGTGCCCCAGTCGGCCATCCAGAATGATGCCGGTGACAGTTATCTCTACGCCATCGAAAACAACAAGATCGTGCGCCGTGCGGTAACGCTGGGCATGCGCGGCAACGGCGGCGGCGCCGATGGCGAAGCAGTCGAGATCCTGAGCGGCATCAGCAGCGGCGCCAGCATCGTCAAGGTCAATCTGGGCAGTCTGCCGAATGGCGCCAGCGTGCGGGTGCTGGCCGCCCAGCCAACCGCGGCCAAGGGCTAAACCATGTGGTTCACGCGCATCAGCATTGGCAACCCGGTACTGGCGACCATGATGATGATGGCGTTCGTCGTGCTTGGCTTGTTTTCCTACGAGCGTTTGCGGGTCGATCAATTCCCTGACATCACCTTCCCGGTGGTGGTGGTACAAACGCTGTATCCGGGCGCCTCGCCGGAGACGGTCGAATCGGATATCAGCCGCCCGATCGAAGAAGCGGTCAACAGCATTAACAGCATCGATAGCCTGACCTCGCGCTCTTACGAGGGGCAATCGGTGGTCATCGTCCAGTTCAACCTGAATGTCGATCCAACTCAGGGCGCGCAGGACGTGCGTGAAAAAGTGGCGGGGGTAAAGGCTGGCTTCCGCAAGGAAATCAAGGAACCGCTGATCACCCGCTACGATCCGGCCGACGCGCCGATCTTCTCGATCTCGGTGACCAATGATCCCCAAGGCAAGCCGCGCGATTTGCGCGAGCTAACCACCATCGCCGACCAGATCGTCAAGAAGCGCCTGGAAAACGTGCGCGGGGTCGGCTCGGTAACGCTGGTCGGCGGCGTCAAACGGCAAATCAATATTTACGTCGAGCCGGTCGAGATGGAATCACTGGGGATCGACATCAATCAGCTTGAAGATGCCATTCGCAATGAAAATCAGAAATTGCCGACCGGTGCCATCCGCACTGCCGACAGCGAAAAAGTGGTGCAAGTGTTGGGCAAGTTAAAGGCCCCGCAGCACTTCAACGATATCGTGGTGGTGATCCGTGGCGGCCAGCCGGTCAAGCTGTCACAAGTCGCGACCGTCGTCGACGGCCAGGAGGAACAGGAAAACCTGGCGCTCTACAACGGCCGCCGCACGCTGGCGCTGGATATCTTAAAGGCGCAAGGGCAGAACACCATCGAAGTCGCCGACGGCTTGACCAGGGCAATTGCGGAACTGCAAACCAGCATGCAGAGCCTGCACCCCGGCGTCAGGATCGAAGCCATCAAGGATAGCTCAACCCAGATCCGGGTTGGCGTTGACAATGTCCGCCAGACCTTGCTGGAAGGCGCGGCACTGACGATCCTGATCGTGTTCCTGTTCCTCAACTCATGGCGCTCGACCATCACCACCGGGCTGACCCTGCCGGTGGCGCTGATCGGTACTTTTCTGTTCATGAACATGTTCGGCTTCACCATCAATATGATCACGTTGATGGCACTGTCGCTGTGCGTCGGTCTGCTGATCGACGATGCCATCGTAGTGCGCGAAAACATCGTGCGCCACAACGGCATGAAGGTCAATGGCCGCTTCAAGAGCCATCGCCTGGCGGCCCTCGACGGCACCGCCGAAATCGGCCTGGCGGTGCTGGCTACCACCTTCTCCATCGTTGCCGTGTTCCTGCCGGTTGGCTTCATGGGCGGCATCATCGGCCGCTTTTTCCATCAGTTCGGCATCACGGTGACGGCTGCCGTACTGATCTCGATGTTCGTCTCATTTACGCTGGACCCGATGTTATCGTCCATCTGGCCGGACCCGGCGCTGCATCACGATACCGGTAGCGATGGCACAAAACAGCGGCGCGGCATTTACGCCAATACCATCGGCCGTGTGCTGGAACAGTTCGAGCGGCTGGTGCAATGGATCTCCGACAGTTACCAGGTCTTGCTGAAATGGTCTCTCGGGCATCGTTTAATGACCGTCGGCATCGCCATCCTGGCCTTCGTCGCCGGCCTGGCGCTGCCAGCATCAGGATTGGTCGGCAGCGAATTCATTCCGAATGCGGATTATTCCGAAAGCGGCGCCACTTTCTTCACGCCGGTCGGCTCGTCGCTGGAGCTCACTGAGACCAAGGTGCATCAGGTCGAACGCATTCTGCGCGAATTTCCGGAGGTGCAGGATATCTATTCCACGGTCAACACCGACAACTCACAGGGCAAGAACTATGCCTCGATATTTATCCGTCTGACGCCACGCGACCAGCGCCAACATAGTAATGCCGATCTGACGCCGCTGCTGCGCCAGCGCCTGTCGCAGGTGGCGGGCATTACGGTGACCCGGGTCGGCGCGCTGACGGCGGCCGGTGGCGACAGCAAGCAGGTGCGCCTGAGTTTGCTGGGGCGCGACCTGAAAGAACTGGAGCGCCTGGCCGCAGAAGCGCAACGCCGGATGCGCGAAGTGCCGGGCTTGGTGGATCTCGATTCCAGCCTGAAGGACAACAAACCCAACATCGCAGTCACGCCGAAACGCGACATCGGCGCCGACCTCGGTATCGGCGTGGCGCAGATCGGCAATGCGCTGCGACCGTTGCTGGCCGGCGAAGCCCTCAGTACCTGGCGCGGCCCGGATGATGAAAACTATGACGTTAATGTGCGTTTGGCACCATCCGACCGTAACGCCGGCGAAGACCTGTCGCGCCTGATGCTGGCCAGCACCCAGCTTAACAGCGACGGTTCGGCCAAGATGGTGCCGTTGCGCCAGGTCGCCACTATCGAGGCGTCAACCGGCGCTAACCAGATCAACCGGCGCGACCTGAACCGTGAAATCGAACTCTCAGCCGATAGCGTCAGCCGCTCCGCCGGCCAGGTCAATGCCGACGTCAAGACCGCGCTGGACAACATGCACTGGCCGGCCGGCTATCGCTACCAGGTGGGCGGCTCGACCAAGAGCATGCAGGAATCGTTCGGCTATGCGGTTGACGCGCTGATCCTGGCGATCATCTTCATCTATATGATTCTGGCTTCGCAGTTCGGCAGTTTCCTGCAGCCGCTGGCAATCATGTCGGCACTGCCGCTGACGCTCATCGGCGTGTTCCTGGCGCTGATGCTGTCGCGCTCGACGCTGAACATGTTTTCCATCATCGGCTTCATCATGCTGATGGACTTGGTCACCAAGAATGCCATCCCGCTGGTCGATTTCGCCAACCAGGCCCGCAAGGCAGGCGCCGAGCGCAGCGCCGCTCTGTTGGAAGCGGCGCATGTACGGCTGCGGCCGATCCTGATGACCACGCTGGCGATGGTGCTCGGCATGCTGCCGCTGGCCTTTGGCGTATCCGAGGGCTCAGAGCAGCGCGCGCCGATGGGACAGGCGGTAATCGGCGGCATTATCACTTCGTCATTATTGACGCTGGTAGTGGTGCCGGTGATCTACACCTACCTGGACGACTTCAGCACTTGGGCCAGGCGCAAGTGGCGAGGCAACGCCGCAGCGGCCGATCCTGAGGCAGCCCCCCCCCGCAACAGCACCTAAAACAGATAATGAGACCAATACTGAAAACAATGCCTTAATGTAACATTTATACAGGGGCATTAACGACCACAGTTGCGCCGTACTGTAGGTTTTTAGGGATGTCCTTGATAGAATGAGCCCTTTAATTTCTCCACCATGAGCCTTTGACATGAATATCGAACAAGCCCACTTCAATATGATCGAACAGCAAATTCGCCCTTGGAACGTGCTGGAACAGGACATCCTGGAATTGCTGTCGGTAGTGCGCCGCGAAGAATTCGTACCTGCGGCGTATAAGAGCCTGGCATTTTCCGATACCGAAATCCCGCTGTCTGGCGGCGAAAACATGCTGGCGCCGAAGATCGAAGCGCGTCTGCTGCAGCAAGCACAGGTCAAGAAACATGAGCAGGTGTTGGAAATCGGCACCGGCTCTGGCTACATGGCCGCCCTGCTGTGCTACAAAGCGCGCCACGTCACAACGGTCGAAATCGATCCTGACCTGAAAGCGCTGGCGGAAAAAAATCTGGCCGCCTACGGCATCACCAATGTCGACGTGGCACTGGGCAATGGCGCCCAGGGCTGGGATCAGGGACCATCGCCAACCTACGACGTGATTTTCATTTCCGCTTCACTGCCTGCCCTGCCGGAGGCATTCCTGCAGCAGCTCAATGTCGGCGGCCGGGTTGTCGCTATCATTGGTGAAGCGCCTGTGATGTCGGCGCAAGTCGTTACGCGCAACGCTGACAACAGCTACACCACAGTCAAACTGTTCGAGACCAACGTCAAGCCATTGCGCGAAGCGGCGGTGCATTCCCACTTCAAATTCTGAGACGACCTATGCAACATCTGACCGCTACTGAACTGGCAGCCTGGATCGCCGATCCGCAGCGCCCCGCGCCATTACTGCTCGATGTGCGCGAACCGTGGGAATACGAGACCTACCACATCGATGCCGCGCAGTTGATGCCGATGCAAACCGTGCCGGCACATCTGAATGATCTGGAAGAAGACCAGGCCATCGTCTGCATCTGCCATCACGGCGCGCGTAGCATGCAGGTTGCGGCCTTTCTCGAACGCCACGGTTTTTCTGCGGTAAGCAACCTGACCGGCGGCATCCATGCATGGGCCCTGCAAGTCGATCCGGCGATGCCGACATATTGATGCAGTTTGCTGGCGTCTGCGGGGAGATGTGCCGCAGACAGGGCTTGCTGGTGCCGCACGCCCGCAGTCCGACTGTCGGCAGAAAACCGCATGTTGGAAAAGCGTTGCAGTATTTGTTTGACGTTACGGCCAGTCCGGCCTGGCGACGTCAGCACCGACACACGACGCCACGGAGAATGTCATGCGCAATGCTCTTATTGCTTCGTTGATCACCAGCAGCCTGATGGCCGGCAACGCCTGTGCCCTCGACCTGATGCAGGCTTATCAGCAGGCGCTTGCCAACGATCCGGCCTACACCAGCGCACGCTACGCGCTCAGCGCCAATAATGAAGCGGACGTACAGGGCCGTGCCGCACTGCTGCCCAGCCTCGGTTTGGGCGGCAATTACAGCAACTCCGGGCAGTCGTGGAAGACTGTCACCAACAACTACAGCCTGCAGCTGACGCAGCCGCTGTTCCGTCCGGCGTATTGGCAGCAGTATCAGGCGAGCAAACTGTCGGTGGCAGCCGGTGAAGTCCAGTTTGCGCAAGCCCAGCAGGATTTGATCTTGCGCGTCAGCCAGGCTTATTTCGATATCCTGACCGCGCAGGATGTGCTGACATCGCTACAAGCGCAAAAAAGCGCGATTGCCGAGCAGTTGGCATCGGCCAAACGCAATTTCGATGTCGGCACCGCCACCATTACCGATACCAACGAAGCCCAGGCCAGTGCCGACCTGGTGAGTGCCCAGGAAATCGCCGCCAGCAACAACCTGGAAGTCGCACGCAACGCGTTACAGCAGATCATCGGCAAAGCGCCGGCGCCGTTAGCGACCTTACGCCCCGGGGTCAAGCTGAATGCACCAGAACCGGCGGCCATCGAAGCCTGGGTGAACAGTGCGGAGCAACAGAATTTCGGTGTACTGGGCCAGGAAATCACACTGGACATTGCCCGGCACGACATCAAGAAAAGTCGTGCAGGTCATCTGCCGACGCTGGATCTGGTCATCAGTCGTGCACATCAGGATGTCAGCGGCAGCGATATTCCTTTCTATAACGTATCGCAGACAACCAATTCAATCGGCGTGCAGTGGAATATCCCGATATATTCCGGCGGCGCTGTCAGCAGCAGCGTTCGCCAGGCAGCGGCACTGGAAAGTAAAGCTCGTTCCGATCTGGAGAATGCGCGCCGGACCGCAGTTCTGAATGCAAAACAAGCCTATCTCGGGGTCAGCAACGGCCTGGCTCAGGTCAAGGCTTATGAAGCGGCGGAAATATCCAGCCAGTCGTCGCTCGACTCGAACCGTCTCGGCTATCAGGTGGGAGTGCGTATCAATATCGATGTGCTCAATGCCCAGCAGCAGTTGTACTCAACCCGCAGGGATCTGGCCAAGGCACGTTACGACACCTTGATGAACGGCTTGAAATTGAAAGCGGCGGCGGGTGCGTTGAAAGAACAAGATCTGCAACAGATCAATGCGCTGCTGGTGCCGGTACCCTATTGAGTCGGCCATGAACAATCCCATTTCGAAATAATTGTCTCAAGCCGTACCAGTCGCCATACGCCCATCGGCCCATCGGCCAAAGCATTAGTCGAAACCCAGCGCAAAAAGGCCGCAGCTTTCGCAAGATCAGGCGCAGGTTGTGGCCTGCGCCGCATAGAACTCCCCGGTGTGAGCTTCCCCCGAAATTTAGTCTTCCATAGGTAACGTAAAATCAACGATCCTTTGGAAAGACCAGCAATGAAGAAGA
>NZ_JBIIVN010000138.1:0-7061 GCF_044339385.1 Collimonas sp.
CGTCGTCTTCGCATTCGTTTCGAACGTCGCGCTGATATTCATCAAGCATTCCTTAAACTTGGCTGCAGTCTGATCTGCTGGAGCAAACTTCAGCAGGCATCGCAGCCTTTATGAAACCGTCTCTTAGCCTAAACCCGAATACCTTCCAACTGATTCATCAGCGCCTGCATTTCCGCGCCGCCTGCCATCATGTCCAGCACCTCATCCTTGGAAATATTGTCCTTGGTGAAGGTACCCATCGATTTGCCGCGATTCAGTAAAGTAAAGGAATCGCCTATCGGATATGCATGATGTACGTTGTGCGTGATGAAAATCACTGAAATACCCCGCTCGCGCGCCTTGTGGATCAGCTTCAGTACATTGAAGGACTGCTTCACGCCAAGTGCCGCGGTCGGCTCATCGAGAATCAACACGCGGGCCCCGAAGTGAATTGCGCGGGCAATCGCCAGGCATTGCTTCTCGCCGCCGGACATGGTGCCGATGGCGTGATGCGGATCGCGCACCATGATGCCCATTTCAGCCAGCTTGGATCGCGCAGTTTCGGCGGCATAGCTGGTGTCCATGACGGTAATGCCAAAGACCTTTTTGGTGGGTTCACGTCCCATGAAAAAATTGCGTGCCACAGACAGCAATGGCACCAGCGCCAGGTCCTGGTAGACAGTCGCGACGCCGACATCCAAAGCCTCTTTCGGCGAATTGAACGAGACGGCTTTGCCGTCGACCAGATATTGTCCTTCGGACGGTTTATGCACCCCAGCCAGCGTCTTGATCAAAGTCGACTTACCGGCACCGTTGTCTCCCAGCAGACAATGCACTTCGCCTTTTTTCAGGCGCAGTGTGACGTCCTGCAACGCAATCACGGAACCGAAATACTTGTTGACGTTTTCCAATGCCAGAATGATGTCACTCATGATTACCTCGCCTCCGTCACGCGGCGACGGACATAGTTATTGAACAGCACAGCGACCAGTAACATCACGCCAAGAAACACTCGGAACCAGTCCGAATTGAGATTGGTGTAAGTGATGCCAATCTGCACTACACCGAAGATCAGCGCGCCGAAACAGGCCCCGATCACCGAACCATAACCGCCCGTCAGCAAAGCGCCACCGATGACCGCAGCGATGATCGCCTCGAACTCCTTCTGCAAACCGCGGTCGGCAGCAGCAGAGCCGACGTCGGACACCTGCAGCACGGCAAACAAACAGGCGCAAAATGCGGTGAACACAAACAAGGAGGTTTTCACACGCTTGACCGGCACACCGACGTTCATGGCGGCATTAGCATCGCCGCCGACGGCAAAAATCCAATTGCCAAAACGGGTCCGGGCCAATACGAAACTCGCGGCCAGAGCCAGCACTGCCCACCAGACGATGACCTTGGGAATACCGGCAACCAGTGGCTTGCCACCCTCTGCGGCAGCAATCCATCCCTGGCTTGCCATCCAATGGAACAGGCCGCTGGCGAAATTGCCGGTGAACAACCAGCTTCCGAGCCAATCATTGGCCGCGAACTCGCCGACACCACTTACGATGGTCCTGTCGGCAAACATGATCGACAGCGCCAGCGTCAAGCCGCGCAGGATGAACATGAAGGCCAGCGTGACAATAAACGAAGGCAGACGGGTTTTCACCACCAGATAGCCGTTGATATAGCCCAGTGCCATCGATCCGGCGAAGGCGAAAATTACGGCTAACCAGAACGGCCATTGAAAATAAACGGTTGGGATCGCCACCATCATGCCGGCAAAGCCCACCATCGAGCCAATCGACAAGTCAAACTCACCGGCGATCATCAACACGCAGGCTCCGATCGAAATAAGGCCGAGATAGGCTGCCACCTGCATCCAGTTGACCACGCCATCCAAATTGAACATGCCGGAATCGCCGGCGGCAATGCCGAATATGATAAATACCAGAATCGCTCCTGCCAGCGAGGCAAACTCCGGACGCCCCAAGAAACGCTTCAACGGACCTTCGTTGCGTATGCGCTCATCTTCCAAGGCGCCATTTTGTTGCGCGATGTGTTTCTGGGAACCTGGTTTGTCAACCTGCGCACTGCTTGAATTCATGCCTGTATCTCCTGCTTGTAATGGCCATTGACCGGACGTTCTCTCGCACCCTGCAGAACATGATCGAACATCAAATGAGCGGCTTATTGCGGAAACTGGTGGAGCGCTATGGGCAAGATCAGGCCCTGGCGTGGTGCCTCCATGGGGTAAAGTCGCAGGCTGCCCGCAGCGAAGTACGGACAGCAAGGTGATGCGCTTTACATCTAGTGCTTTGGTCTCGATGGACAGCCAGAATCAGCGATATTGGTCAGCGTATTTCAACACTTTATCGAGATTGTCCTCAGTAATGTAGCCAGGGCCGGAGCTGATGTAACGCGGGCCATAGATGGGTGCGAGGCCGTATTCGGCCAGTCTTGCCTGAAATTTCGGATTGGCCTTGAGCCTGGCCTGGATGGCTGCGACATCGGTGATTTTATCTTGCGTCATGATCGCCAGCACAGCCACGGGAATATAGCCCTGTAAATAGGGTTGCTGATCGATTGCGAACCGGACGGAACCGTCCTTGATGCCCTTGGCGACTTCTTCGGAAAGATCGAAGGTTGCAAACCACATCTTGCCTTTCAGGCCCATTTTTCGCAGCGCGCGCAGACTCGGGGATGCCGAGTCCGGGCCAAGCGCCAAGACTGCCTGAGTATCTGGATTGTTACGCAAATACGCGCTAACCTTGCTCTCGATGCTGGTCGGATCGCGGCCCGCGTCAAGGGTAGACTTCTTGTAGTCAACGCCAATTGCATCGGCAAAGCCGCGGCACCGCTCGAAAGAGGAAGGATTGGTCGCATAATGATTCACGCACAGGAATGACTTGATGCCAGCCGCTTTGGCTTTTTCGCCGGCACCATGGCCAGCGTCGTATTCCGGCTGGCCCACATGCATGATCGCACCGAGTTCCTCACTTTGCTTCTGGGTGCCGGAATTGATCGTCGCCAGCGGGATTTTCTTGGCGGTGACGTTTTCCATGGCTTTTTTTAGGACGCTGAAATCGGCAATGCTAACGATTACGCCGTCATAGTGACGGGCAGCGGCTTGCTCGATGAGGCGCGACATGTCTGCCAGGTCGCCATTCGGCGGATTGCGATAATCGACGGTCACATTAAAATCTTCGGCAGCCTGTTTGACCGCATTTTTTATTGCATTCCACCAGGAATCGGAATCAGGCGCGTGGCTGATTAAAACAAATTTTTCATTCGCGGCATAGCTTGGATTGATTGCACTGAAAGTCATCGCCAGTGTCGCCACCATCAATGCCTTGATCAGGGAATGCCCCCGGACCTTGGTTTTGAGTCGCTGCATAGTTTGTCTCCGTTGTTGTTTTATTCACTGCAGTTCAGGCTGATAGCCCGGTACCGAGATCGTCATCGGCACTCAACAATAGAACAAGCGCGCTCAATGTACAAATATTTTTTCAATTAATTTTTAATTTGGAATTTTATTTCCATGTGTGAAAATATCTTTATAATTGCCATACGATTCATACCGGAAAGAATGTCATGGCAGATACACCGACTGTCGATCAGTTGATGCGCCAGATAGCCGAGCAATACGCCACGCTTTCGCGCCAGTTGAAGATCATTGCTAAGTACATCGAACAGCATCGCGGCAGCCTGATGCTGATGCGGATCAGCGACATTGCCGAAACTTGCAATGTGCAGCCGTCAGCCATCGTGCGCTTTGCCAAGCAGTTCGGTTTCAGTGGCTTCAGCGAAATGCAGGCAATTTTTCGCGATGCCTACACCTCTCAGGCGATCCCCTCGCAAAACTATCAGCAGCGAATCCGCAGACTGATCGATGCCAAACAAACGCCGCTTACCAGCGGAGCAGTAGCGCGCGAATTCATTGATGCCAGTCGTAGCGGTCTGGACGAACTGTTGAGCGGCATGGATGACATGCAGTTTGATGCAGCAGTCAAACTATTGCAGAAAGCGGAAAACATTTACGTCATCGGTGTGCGTCGCTCCTTCCCGATTGCCAGTTACATCGTATATGCGCTGCAACACACTAACAAACGGGTTCATCACGTCTCCGGCCTGGGCGGCATGATCCGTGAGCAGATCCGCAGCATCGGCAAGAGCGACGTGATGATCGCCATCAGTTTCACACCATACGGCAAGGAAACCCAAGCTTGCGTCAGGCTGGCTCAACATCACCAGGCAAAGTCGCTGGTCATCACCGACAGCCAGCTCAGCCCGCTGGCGCGGCACGCGTCAGTACTATTGACAGTCAAGGAAGGCAGCGCGCTTGCATTCCGCTCACTGACCAATGCAATGTGCCTGTGTCAGGCGCTATTTATCGCACTGGCTTATCGGCTGGAATTGAATGTCGAAGAAACCATCCCGATGGACGGCTACGATGAATAATGCGGCAAGTAGCATAGCTGACATCCGATAGCTCAACGCATCATTTTTTTCACACTACGCGCCAGGCCGCTGCCCACCAAGCTGTGTTGGCAGCGAGCCTTGCTGGTCATAGCAATACTGATTGCCTGGAAAGCAGTGATTCACGTAAGGCAATGCCAATGCGGGTCGCCTCCGTGGCATCGACTAACGTCAAATCCAGTTTTTTGTCGTGCCGTATCGCATCGACAAAAGAACTGACTTCTATCAGGAAAGCCTCTTCAAAACGTTCAAAGAAGCTCGGCAGGCACTCGTTGCGCACACCGTGAATATCAGCAATTTCCACACGATTGCTGCGCGGATTGGCGCCCACGGTCAGCCGCCCTGCGGTTCCCGTGATTTCTGTCATGGTGTCATGCCCGTGCCGCGTGGTGCGAGAGGCATAGAAAGTTGCGATACTGCCGTTATCGAACTCACAAATGGCAACACCATTATCGACATCCTGAAATTGCTGCAGATCCCGATGCATTGCCCTGGTGCCGCTGGCGTAAACCCGTACCGCTTGCGGATTGCCCAGCAGCCAGCGCGCAAGGTCAATATCGTGCACACTGCAATCGAGGAAGATACCACCGCTGGTGGCCGCAAATTTGACGAAAAAGCCATCCGGATCGTACTGATCGCATGTTTGCGAGTACACCATGAAGGGCGAGCCGATCGCGCCCTGCTGTATCTTGTTGTAGGCATCCCGATAGCTGGCATCGAAGCGCCTGACAAAACCTATCATCAATTTTAATTGCGGATGGCGCGCAGCCTCCGCACTCACACGAAGGCAATCTTTCAGATCCAGTGACAGCGGCTTTTCGCAAAAAACGTGCTTGCCGGCTTGCAGGGCCTGAATGATTTGTTGCGGATGTAGCGAGGTCGGCGTCACCAGGAATACGGCATCGAGTCCTTCATGGGCCAGCAACGCTGCGTAATCGCTATACAGATGCGGCAGCGCCAGCGTATCACGCGCCCACTCCAGTTCGGCCGGCAACGGACTGCAAGCTGCCACCAGTGTCGCTCCAGCGACCCGCGTCATCAGATTTTCCGCATGACGTCGCCCCAACCGACCCAACCCGACGATACCAACTCTCAGTGTCGGCGAACGCATTCCAGAGCTGCTCATTTTGCCAGCTCAACAGTGCGGTTTTGACGCCATGACAACGTGGCTGCTTCGGCCAACTCCAGCGCTTTGACGCCGTCTTCGATGCTGGTAAGTACCGCAATCCGATTGACTACCGCATCGAAGAAATGCGCGACCTCTATTGCATAGGCCGCCCGGTAGCGCTCCAGGAAGAACTGTTCGGGCAGATCGTAGCTGACATTGCCGGCGGTCGAGGCGGTCACTTCTGTCGGCCTGTGGTTTCCCGCTTGCAGCATGCCGTTGCTGCCCAGGACCTCGAAGCGCTGGTCGTAACCGTAGGCGGCACGGCGACTGGTATTGATCTGGCACAAACGCCCGCGACGGGTACGGATGGTGACGGCGGCACTATCGATATCGTCGGCTGCGGCGATGACAGGATCGGTCAGACAACTTCCGGTTGCAGAAATACTCACCGCCTCGTCGTCCAATATCCACCGGAAGATATCGAAATCGTGGATCAGCATATCCTTGAAAATTCCACCGGAACTCTTGATGTAGGGCACCGGCGGTGCGCCGGGATCGCGGCTGGTGACTATCAACATTTCAGGATCGCCGATTTCGCCGGCGGCGAGGCGCCGCTTGACGGCGGCAAATGTGGGGTCAAAACGACGCTGGAAGCCGATCATGCAAGTCACGCCGGCAGCCTTGACGGCCTCGGCGCATGCCTGAGCACGCTGCAGAGTCAGATCGACAGGCTTTTCGCAAAAAATCGCCTTACCGGCAGCAGCAGCCCGCATGATCAGATCGGCATGCGTATCGGTGCTGGACGCAATCAACACTGCGCCGATGCTGGGATCGGCCAATATCCGGTCAATCTCGGCAACCTGCGCTCCGTGCAGAGTCGCTAGTTCCTGCGCGGCCTGCAGGTTGATATCGCTGACATATTTCAGATGGGTGCCGGATTGCCGCACCAGGTTTGCCGCATGGATCTTGCCAATACGGCCGGCGCCGACGACTGCCACATCAATCATGTCTCTTCTCCATTTATCGTGTTTTTATTACCGCTGAAAGCTATTGTATTCACGAATGCAACAGATAGAAACATTTTTTCGTTTAATTTTTCAATGAAATATTTTTTGCACAACACCGCAAGCGATTAGTAACTCTAGGTCGCAAGGAGGCTCATTGATAAGCAGACTGGCGATAGTCCTAACGACTATCTGCGACCATGTGGGTCACGATGTTCGGCGCAGGCTTGACTTAGCGTGATTAATCAGGCAACTCGCAAGTTCACCACGCACATACGGTTTTTGGGGCGCGCCTCATACTTCATCTTCATCCCTTACCTGTAGGCGATGTCGCGCAGCTTTCTTGGATTTTTCGTCAAATATTTCTTTTAGAACATTTTTTAAGTATGATTTTTCGCTTATGAGCTTCCCTCGATTTTTCGTCTCCCAACAGGTGGCTTTTATGCCGCCTGTTTTTCCTGATGTTGCTCAGTGAGCCAGTCATCTAAATACTGGCAGGGTGAACG
>NZ_JBIIVN010000139.1:0-7042 GCF_044339385.1 Collimonas sp.
CCTTGCATCATCCGTTCACTTCGCCGAAGGACGGCCACGAAGACTTCATCGAAACCGATCCTGGCAAGGCAATCGCCAAGGCCTACGACATGGTGTTGAACGGTTGGGAACTGGGTGGCGGTTCAATCCGTATCCACCGCGCCGATGTGCAGAGCAAGGTGTTCCGCGCCTTGAAGATCAATGCAGAAGAAGCGCAGTTGAAATTCGGCTTCCTGCTGGACGCTCTGCAATACGGCGCACCCCCACATGGTGGCCTGGCATTCGGCCTGGATCGCATCGTCACGATGATGTGCGGCGCGGAATCGATTCGGGACGTGATTGCCTTCCCGAAGACCCAGCGCGCGCAATGTTTGCTGACACAGGCGCCGTCGGCTGTCGACGAAAAGCAATTGAAGGAACTGCATATTCGCCTGCGCTTGCCGGAGGCGAAAGTAGTCTGATTGCGGTTGCAACAGCCGTCATCAAAAAAAGCGCGGTTTTCCGCGCTTTTTTTATGGGAAATCAAAACCGGTTTATAGTGATGTTTTCTGAGATTGGGCAAGGTGGGCTGGTGTATTTTGCCCACCCGGCATTTGGTCGATACTACTGTTGTCAGGCAAAGCGCGGGCAAGATCTGTCCAACCCACGCGCAATAATAAAAGATACGCATGTATAAAATTCCCGAATCGGTTCTGGTTGTCATTTATACGGAAGATATGCAGGTCCTGTTGATGGAGCGGGCCGACAAGGCCGGGTACTGGCAATCGGTGACTGGCTCCAAAGATTTTCCGGATGAGGCGCTGCAAGTTACAGCGATGCGTGAAGTACAGGAAGAAACCGGAATCGTAGTGGCCGACCAGCCTGACGCCGTGCCGCCGTCGCACCTGAGCGATTGGCAGGTGACCAACGTCTACGAGATTTACCCGGTCTGGCGTCATCGCTATGCTCTGGGCGTAACGACGAATACCGAGCATGTGTTCGGGCTGCTGGTGCCGAGCGCAATCCCCGTCAAGCTGGCGCCGCGCGAGCATGTGCAATATCGCTGGTTAGCGTATCGCGAGGCGGCGGATTTATGTTTCTCGCCATCGAATGCAGAAGCCATTCTGCAGTTGCCTCACCATCTAGCCAGGTAGCCCGATCAATCCATGAAATTGCGCATCGCCACTTACAATATTCACAAAGGCGTTTCGTCGCTCGGCAACCGGCCTCGCGTGCACGCGTTGAAGCAGGCGTTGACACAAATGGAAGCCGATGTATTTTTTCTGCAGGAAGTGCAAGGTCGGCACGATCTGCTGGCTGCGCGCTACGCGGCGCACTGGCCGGATCAGCCGCAGCACGATTTCCTCGCTGGCGACTCACATCATGCCGCCTATGGCATGAATGCCGTCTACGATCACGGCCACCACGGCAATGCATTGCTGAGCCGTTTTGAGATCGCCTCGCAAAGTAATCAGGATGTTTCCGACCATGCCTATGAAGCGCGCGGCATCCTGCATTGCGTGCTGAAAACCGACAGCGCCGATATTCATTGCTATGTCGTGCATCTGGGCTTGTTCGGTGGCGGCCGGCGGCGTCAGACTGCGGCCTTGATCGAGGCCGTGCGCAGTTCCTCGCCGCCGGATGCGCCGCTGATTATCGCCGGCGATTTCAACGACTGGGGCAATCGCCTTAGCGACTTGCTGCGCATGCGGCTCAATGTCGCTGAAATATTCGACCAACGTGCCTCGCGCACCGGTGTCATGCGGAATGTCGGTTCTTATCTGCAGCAGTTGATGGGCCGCACGCCCAAGCTGAAACCGGCGCGGACTTTTCCGGCGGCTTTTCCCTGGTTGCGTCTGGACCGGATTTATTTGCGCGGTTTTGCGGTAGAGTCCGCTGAAGTTCTGCACGGCGCAGAGTGGGCAAAATTGTCCGACCATGCACCGATCCTGGCGACTCTGAAATTATTGTCGCGATGATCCATGGAAGTCGACCAGATGCCGCTTAGCTTCATGCCGTTTTATCTCAGTCTCTATCCATGCGGCCGGTGAGTTTTAGCCCAAATAATCACATCACGCTGTTGCATAGCGGCGCGGCGTTTTTTCCAGCGTTGATTGCCGCGATTGACGGCGCCCACGACGAAATCTATCTGGAAACGTATATTTTTGCCGCTGACGAGACCGCAATGCAGGTGCAACAGGCGCTTGCCGGCGCGGAGCAGCGTGGTGTCAAGGTTCGTATCATCAGTGACTGGTTGGGTACAGGTCGCCAGCGCTGCATGGCATTGAGTCAGGAGTTTCAGGCCGCAGCAGTGATGTATCGCGCCTTCAATCCCTGGTTCGGCCGCGGTGTGGCACGCATGCATCGCAAGATGTGCGTGGTAGATCGACAGACCGGCTTCGTCGGCGGCTTGAATATCATCGACGATATGATCTCTGACGATGATCAGCGCCAGCCGTTACCGGCAGCGCGCTGGGATTTTGCGGTAAGCATTAGCGGCCCCTTGGTGGCAACGATTCATCTCGAACTAGAAGAGCAATGGCTGCGTCTGAGCGACATGAAGCTCATGGCGCGCTTCCAGCAATTCAGACGTAGCCGCAGCCGTATCAGTGCCCCAGGTGCGAGCCAAGGCGCGGCGCTGGCGGGGCTGGTGTTGCGCGATAACCTGCGCAATCGCCGTACCATCCAGCGCGCTTATTTACAGGCGCTAGGCCGCGCCCGGCAGAGCGCTCTGTTGACCAGTCCGTACTTTGCGCCCGGGCGCAAATTGCGGCGCGCGCTGGAAGAGGCCGCCAAGCGCGGGGTCGACGTTATCTTGTTGTTGGGGGTCGGGCATTATCGTTTGCATGATGCCGTGAGTCACGCCTATTATCCACAACTGTTGAAGGCCGGCGTCAGGATCGTCGAGTATCGCAAAACAGCGCTGCACGCCAAGGTGGCGGTGATCGACGAAAACTGGGCGACAGTCGGATCCAGTAATTTCGATGGCTTGAGCCTGCTGGTAAATCAAGAGGCCAACGTGGTGATCGACGACGCCGAATTTTCGCGGGCTTTGCGACAGCAGATACAGATAGGTATCGCCGATGGTGTGGAAGTCGCTGCCAGGACGTTTGCCAATCTGCCCTGGTTGTCCCGCGTCTGGTACCGCACTGCTTTCTTGTTGTACAGGATGCTGATGTGGATCATCGCAATCGATAATCGAGAGTGAAGTTGGCGAACCCGGCTAGCGAATTAATTCAGCCAGTCAGGACGCCAGTGCTGCCGCACCGCGGCAACATCCGGCAGTCTTTAAATCTGCACCCAGGCGCCCTTGAATACGATCGGTCCGGTCGGGCCGTCGGCTTTAGGCGATCCGCCTTTCGGCTCCAAAGTAACCGCCAACACCGGCACGCTTGCGGGCGTGGTGCCAGCTGGCAGCGCCAGTGTTACGCTGCCGTTTGCTGAGAGCAGGCCGAGCGAACGCGGATGCCCCACCTTTGGCACCGCCCACAGTTCCAGGCTCTTGTCGGCCGCAATTGCTTGCGGTGCAACGACTTTGATCATCAGATGGCCGCCCTTGATGTCACCGGTAACGACCGCAATCGGTTGCGCCTGTTCGTTGCTCAACGTGGCAACATAAGAAGCAATTGGGGCGGCTGGCTCCAGTTGCTTGGTCAGCAATAATGAAGTCAGAATCAGGGCGGCAGTGGTTGAAACCAATCCTAGTCCGCGCCAGAAGCTCAGGTCTTCGCGTAAGGCCAGCCAGAATGACTGCTTGCGCTGCGGCTTGCTTGCCAAACCGAGCCGCGCCTCGATGGCTGGCCAGACTGAAGCCGATGGCACTGCCGTCGGGACCAGTTCTGCCATCGGCTGCAGGCGATCCTGCCATTCGGCGACAGCCGTGCGCAGCACGGCTTGCTGTTGCAGCATGCGCTCAAAGCGACGGCGCGCTCCGCCGCGCAATGTGCCAAGCACATATTCGGCCGCCAGTTTGTCGACGAGGGCTGAATTGAGATGAATATTCATCAAATAGTCCCCAACTTGCCAAGGCAGGTTTTCAGGCGCTCCAGTCCGCGTCGAATCCAGGTTTTGATGGTGCCGATCGGCAATTTCATTTGTTCTGCGACTTCGCTGTGCGACAGGTCGTGATAGAAAGACAGGGCAATGGCTTGGCGATGCAAGCCCTCAAGGCGTCCCAGGCAGTGCGCCAGCGCTTTTGCATCATCGGTAAGTTGCAGCGCTTCCAACGGTGTCGGGTCGGCGCTTTCCATTGCGTTCACGACTTCCTTGTCAAATGTATCGGCATCGATTTCAACGTCATGGTCAACACGCCGCAGATAATCGAATGCCTTGTTGCGCACTATGGTTGTCATCCATGTCATAGGCGCCGCGAGGCTGTCTTGATAGCTGCCCGCGTTGTTCCAAATGTTGACGAAACTTTCCTGCAGAACTTCTTCCGCCGATTCGCGCTTAACTAATATACGCAGCGCGAAGCCAAACAGTTTCGTCGATGTGGCATCGTAAAGCGCACGAAAAGCAGCGGCATCCTTACGTACAACTGCGGCAAGCCAGATTTTTAACTGTTCCGGCTGCAAGTCTTTAGATGACAATTCCGATTCCTTTACGCGTGCTGACCGAGTCGATCGCGGTGAGTCGCTGAATATTTTTGTTGTTGGGGAGCTAATCTGATTACCTCGCAGATTACCGCATGGGAACTAGCTGCGCAACTCGTGAGTTAGGCATCGGTTGGATCTGACGCTATCGCGATTTGTGGTGCCGCCAAGCAATGCGTAAAGTATCAAGTAGCGCAATAAGTAATGTAATAAGTAACGTATCAAAAAATAACCCGCTAGCAAGGTAGCGGGTTATTGGTTGAGGTAATTGTTGATTGCTATTTCTTTAACGAATCACGGATTTCGCGCAGTAGCAAGGTGTTTTCCGGATCTGCCGGTGCCGGCGGCGGCGCTGCACCGCGCAATTTATTGATGATGCGTACCATCTGGAAGATCACGAATGCCAGAATGACAAAATTCAGTGCAATAGTGATAAAGTTTCCGTATGCCAAGACTGCGCCAGCTTTCTTGGCTTCGATCAGAGTGAGTTGAGTACCCTGGCCATTCAATGGAATGTAGTGGTTGGCGAAATCGAGGCCGCCGAAAAGCTTGCCGACTACCGGCATGATGACATCTTGGACCAGAGAGTCAACGATCTTGCCGAACGCACCGCCGATAATGACGCCAACTGCCAGATCCATCACGTTGCCTTTGAGTGCAAAGGTCTTGAATTCTTCCATCATGCTCATGTTGCTGGTTCTCCATGTGAATGTTGACAGTGTGACGATACTTGGATCATAGCAAGATTGAAAGGGTGAATTTGTTAATTTCTGGCATTAAAAGGCTTGTCAGCATATTGTTGCTGCAAAGAGATGGACGTTTCTGCCAGGAATTGTGCGTAATTTGCAGTAAAGTTCGGCGAAGTTGCCTTGTTTTGTGCATCGGTATATGTATTTCCTTTAAAACAGTCTTCAGCTTCGATATAATCTAGGGTTGCGAGAAGTTCCGTCACAGGTTTCGTTTTTTGACTGATTGGGGTTGATATGAGTAACGAAAAGCAGGTCGATTCCGGTCGACGTGGCTTGCTCGTCGCAACATGTGCGACTGGGGGCGTGGCGGGACTGGCCACAGCGGGAGCTTTTGTTTCCACCTTCCAGCCGTCCGAACGTGCAAAAGCCGCTGGCGCTCCGGTAGAAGTGGATATTTCCGGGATTAAGTCCGGCGAGATGCAAGTTTTCGAATGGCGCGGCAAACCTGTATGGATCCTCAAGCGCACCGCCGAGCAGTTGAAAAGCCTGGAACATACGGTTGCTGAAATTGCCGATCCTGAGTCGCTCAAACCCTACACCATGGACTTGCCGGATTATTGCAAGAACAAATCAAACAACCGTGGCCATGCTGGCCATGAAGAAACCCTGGTCGTAGTCGGTATCTGCCCGCATCTGGGCTGCTCCCCATCGCAAAAATTTACCCCCGGCGCGCAACCCTCGCTGCCGGACGACTGGCAAGGCGGTTTCCTATGCCCATGCCACGGCTCCACTTTTGACCTCGCCGGCCGCGTCTCCAAGAACAAGCCAGCGCCAAACAATCTTGATGTGCCGCGTTACATGTATCTGTCGGACAGCAAGATCCTGATCGGTAAAGACGAGAAAGGTGAGGCTTAATCATGGCATTCCACGAAAAGCAACTGCCGGCCGATGCTCCTGTCGCCGACAAGGCGTTGAACTGGGTTGATGCGCGTTTCCCGCTGAGTTCCACCTGGAAGGCGCACCTTTCCGAATACTACGCGCCGAAAAACTTCAATTTCTGGTACGCCTTCGGTTCGCTGGCGTTGCTGGTGCTGGTGATTCAGATCGTCACCGGCATCTTCCTGGTCATGCATTACAAACCGGATGCCACGCTGGCGTTTGCCTCGGTTGAATACATCATGCGCGATGTGCCGTGGGGCTGGCTGGTGCGCTACATGCACTCGACCGGCGCTTCGGCTTTCTTCATCGTGGTCTACCTGCACATGGTACGTGGCTTGTTGTACGGCTCGTACCGCAAACCGCGCGAGCTGGTGTGGTTGTTCGGCGTCGGCATTTTCCTGTGCCTGATGGGCGAAGCGTTCATGGGTTACCTGCTGCCATGGGGCCAGATGTCGTATTGGGGCGCCCAGGTGATCGTCAATCTGTTTGGCGCCATTCCATTCATCGGGCCCGATCTGTCGCTGTGGATTCGTGGCGATTACGTGGTCTCGGATGCGACTCTGAATCGTTTCTTTGCGTTCCACGTGATCGCCATCCCGTTGGTCCTGATTGGCCTGGTTGTGGCGCACATCATTGCCCTGCACGAAGTCGGCTCGAACAATCCCGACGGTATCGAAATCAAGGAAAAGCTAGACGAAAAGGGCGTGCCGCTGGACGGCGTGCCTTTCCATCCTTACTACTCGGTGCATGACGTGATGGCAGTTGCGGTGTTCCTGATCGTCTTCAGCGCCGTGGTGTTCTTCGGCCCCGAAATGGGTGGCTACTTCCTCGAATACAACAACTTTATCCCGGCCGATTCGTTAA
>NZ_JBIIVN010000140.1:0-7030 GCF_044339385.1 Collimonas sp.
AGCATTCGACGCTTGGCTATCGTTCACCCTGCCAGTATTTAGATGACTGGCTCACTGAGCAACATCAGGAAAAACAGGCGGCATAAAAGCCACCTGTTGGAAGACGAAAAATCGAGGGAAGCTCAAACAGAATGACCTTGAGAGTTTTGAACTGCCTTGGCGTGGGATTAAACATGTTGGATATTCCGCAAATCTCAAAAATATTTTTTCAAATCCATACCGGCATAGAGCGGCGCAACATCGCTGTAGTCGTTGAACATCAATGTCTTGCGCTTCTTGGTGAAGAAGCCGTCTTCGCCGATGCGGCGTTCGGTCGCCTGCAACCAGCGCGGATGATCGACATCTGGATTGACGTTGGAATAAAAGCCGTATTCACGCGCAGCAGCGATATTCCAGGCGGTTCTCGGCTGATCTTTGACGAAACGGATCTTGACGATCGATTTGGCGGATTTAAACCCGTATTTCCACGGCAACACCATGCGTACCGGCGCACCGTTCTGGTTCGGCAGCACCTGCCCATACATGCCAAAAGTCAGCAGCGCCAGCGGGTGCATTGCTTCGTCGATACGCAAGCCTTCGACATACGGCCATTCCAGCACAGGGCTGCGCAAACCCGGCATTTGACGGTTATCGGCGAGCGTCGTGAATTCGACGTATTTGGCGTTGCCGGTCGGTTCCACTTTTTTGATCAATTCAGACAGTGAATAGCCAATCCAAGGAATCACCATCGACCAACCTTCGGCGAAGCGCAAGCGATAGATACACTCCTCGAGCGGCGCCAGCTTAAGCAGGCTGTCGATATCCAGCGTCACCGGCTTCTTGATTTCACCTTCAATCGAGACGGTCCAGGGCCGGGTTTTGAGGCTGCCGGCATTTTGCGCCGGATCCGCTTTATCGGTGCCGAATTCATAGAAATTGTTGTAGGTGGAGGCATCCTTGTACGGCGTCGCCTTGCCCATCACAACATAGGCAGGATTGGCCTTGGCCGCCAGTTTTTGCGGCCCGCTCGCCTGCGTCCAGGCGTCACCGCCAGATAACTCCAGCAATGAGCCGGCGCCAACGGCACCGACCGCAACCTGCTTGATAAAGCTGCGGCGCGACTCAAATATTTCGCGTGGGGTGATTTCGGAGGCGAACGGAAGATCGATTCCGTTGGGGCGACGATAAAGCGGCATGAAAAACTCCTGTGAGATTTGATGGGGCTGTAGACCTTAGTCAAGCCAGCCGATCATTCCTTACAGAAGTACAAACAAATTCCGCTTATCCGGCAAGATCGATATGATCGTGCAACTCTGCCAGTCGGGAAATTACTTTGGCCTGCTTGGGAAGGTTCGGCTCGACCTGCTCCGGCTGCAATACAAACACCAGCATACCAGCAGCTACGCCGGCCTGCACGCCAGGGAGACTATCCTCGACCACCGCACAGCGGGATGGCGCAACGCCCGTCTTGCTGGCGGCATGCAGGAACAGATCCGGCGCCGGCTTCCAGGAGCCGACCTCGTAGGCGCTATAGATGCGGCCTTCAAAATAAGGTAACAGCCCGGTGACGCCGAGCGACAGTTCGATCTGCTGCAACGGGCCGTTAGAGGCCAGGCAGAACGGCACTCGCAACGACTGCACCAACTCCAGCGCGCCTTCGATCGGCTGCAGGCGTTGATGCAAGTGATGTGCGATACGTTGGCGCAAGACCTTGGCGGAATCGGCCGGTAACGGCGCACCGCGCATGGCTTCAATCTCAACGATACAGTCTGCCATACGGCCGCCCTTGAAGCGGATCAGCGCTTCGTCGAACGACAATTGGGTACCCAGTTCAGCCAGATAATCGACCAGCACCTCAGTGGCGACGGTCTCACTGTCGACCAGTGTGCCGTCACAATCGAAAATCACCAGATCGACTGGCGTGAGGTTTTCCGGCTTGACCTTCCTCATCTGCTTACAGTTCTCCGTATGAATGGAGGCCAGACAAGAACATATTCACGCCCAGGAAAGCAAACGTCGTGACCAATAACCCGATCAGCGCCCACCATGCAGCAACCTGGCCGCGCAAACCCTTCATCAAGCGCATGTGCAGCCATGCCGCATAGTTGAGCCAGACGATCAGCGCCCAGGTTTCTTTCGGGTCCCACGACCAGTAACCGCCCCAGGCTTCTGCCGCCCACAAGGCGCCGAGAATGGTGGCAATAGTGAAGAAAGTAAAGCCCACTGCAATTGCCTTGTACATCACATCGTCCAGCACTTCCAGCGCCGGCAGACGATCTGCCAGGTAGCCGCGCGATTTGAGCAGATAGGCCACTGCCACCATCGCCGACAACGCAAAAGTACCGTAGCCGATGAAGTTGGCAGGCACGTGGATCTTCATCCACCAGCTCTGCAGCGCCGGCACCAGCGGCTGGATTTCAGCGGCATCGCGCGACACCATGTACCACAACAAGAAGCCGACCGCAGCCGAGATCACCAGCAGCACAAAGGCGCCCAACTGGCGGGTACGATAGTGTTGTTCGTAGTACAAATAAAACAAGGCAGTTATCAGGCTGAACAGCACGAACACTTCATACAGATTGGAAATCGGGATGTGGCCGATATCGGCGCCAATCAGATACGACTCGTACCAGCGCACCAGCATGCCGGTGAAACCCATCACTACCGCCGCCCAGCACAGCTTGGAGCCGACCGAGGCGCCGAAATCTGAGCGCGTAATCAGGCCGCCCCAGAAAAACAGCGTAGACAGAAAAAACAGCGTACTCATCCACAAAATCGCCGACTGGCTGGAGAGCATGTATTTAAGGAAAAATTTCTGATTGGCCATATCGAGCACACCACCGTACAGCGCAATCGCCGACAACGACAACACGGCCAGCAATGCCATCAGCCAGCGCACCGATTTCCAATGCCAGCCGAGCCAGGCGAACGTCGGCACGGCTGGCACCAACACGGCTTTTTCGTAGTAGTCCATGTAGCTGCCGTACTGGCTCAACGCGAACAGCGAAGCAGCCATCAGCGCAATAGCGAACAACCAATCGAGTACCGACAGCCGCTTGATAAAGTGAGCGGGTGGGGCGTAGGTTTGCGTCAATTCCATCATTCTCTCCATTGTATGGCAAGCAAACCCAGACAGTTATGCCACCATCCCCGCGCTGACAAGGACGACGGCAAATCCGGGATTACGTCAAGCTTCCGACTGTTTCAATTGGGTTTTCAACACTTCAAATTCATTTTCGAAATCGAGCGTCTTGCGCTGCGAGCTCATTGCCATCAACGCGTGCGACTGACCGCTGTCATCCGTACTCGGCCGAATCCAGACCCACAACCTGCGTTCGCGCACGTACAGCATCGAGAAAACACCAAGCACCAGCAACAGGCAGCCCAAATACACCACCTTTTTGCCAGGCGAACGGGTAACCTGGAATACCGATGCCTTGATTTCGTCAAAGCCCGTCATCTGCAGATATACAGGCGCATTATAGAAGCTGGCATCCGACAGTGCGGTGGTGCTTAATTGCAAGAAGTGCGAATGCTTTTCATCCTCCGACATCTCCTTCAACCCATCTTTCTGGCGTGCCACTTGCCACAAATCCCACATGCTGCCGTTCAGTATCTTCATGAAAATATCTGCGGCTTTTTCCTGCTCCTGCGGCGGCACCTGCTCCAGGAACTTGGCAATGGCCACATAACCGGCTTCCTTGCCATCTCCGGCAAACAGCGACAGACCGCGCAAAGCCGATTGTTCCAGCTGCACGCGTAACGCGGCTATGCCTTCACGGCTTTCCGGGATGGCACGCTGCGCATAGCGACGCGCGGCAGCAGCGCGCAATTCCGGATTCTCCAGCGCCGCCCGCAAACGCATCCACTCGCCGACCGTATCGTCGTCGTCGGCGGGAATCCGCAAATATCGGAAAGGCTCGTCTGGCATATCACGCACGCCGGCCAAAAATACGTAGTCATCATCCACCTTGATGGACTGCATGTAATTGCTGAATTCGCGCGCCTGTCCGGTCTTGTCGCGCAATTTGTATTGCACGCTTGGGCCGACGTTCTTCAGATCTTTTTTATTCGCGCTTTTAGCGGCGTTGCCAAGATGGCTGCTCAAATCGTCGCGCAGGCGCTGGTTGATGCTTTTCTTGGTCACGGCGCGCAAATCGTCGCCTGATTGTGCCATATTCTCGACGTTAAACGGGCGAAAACCAGACCACTCAATCGTGTAGTCAGTATTGCCATTGCTTGCTAACGGCGTAGCGCCGTTGACTTCGCCTGTCAGTGGGAAGCTGGTCTGGCTGACGCCAACCATAGGGTAACCAGTCAGTTTGAGCTTGGTGCCGCCATCCTCAAAACTCGACTGATAGACCGCAATCCCTTTGTAAATCAAGGGCTCGTTGACCTTGATAGTGGCCGAGAATGTATGGCCGTCAGCGTTATCGCGGATCACGACTTCGCTGGCAAACAACTTCGGAATGCCGGTGCTATAGAAATCGATGATGAATTTTTTCAGCTGGATCGTGAATGGCAGGTCCTGAATCATTGCGCCGTCTTTCTGCGCAATGATGGCGGAGCTACTGGTGGAGCCTTCCGGAATCAGCGTATTGCCGCGAAAAGACGGATTCCCGAGGCCGAGGCGATGCTCTGCCGGAATTTCAGCAATGACGCCGTTACCGCTGAACGGCGTCTTGCCATAAATTAGCTGCTGCGCCCGGATCAGCAAATCGGAGTCCAGCAAGCCGCCCAGACAGATGATCACGATCGCACTATGTGCAAAGATATACCCCCATTTGTTGGCGGCACCTTGCTTGGCGCTGATCAGGATGGCGTCGTCTTTCGCTACCAGCTTGGTCTTATAACCCTTGGCGACAATCCGCGCTTGCAATTGCTGCGCCAGCAACTGCGGCATCACTGCCGACGTCCACTCCGCCTTATGATGAAAATTGCGCAACGACTGCTCGCGAACATTCTCGCGCCAGCCACGCATGTCCTTGAGCATCTTCGGCGCATTTCGGGCGATGCAGAGCGAGGTTGAAACCACCAGGAACGTCATGATAAGCAGAAACCACCATGACGAATACACGGAGTACAGCCCCAGTTTGCCGAAAACTTCGAACCAGAACGGACCGAACTGGTTGACATAGTTAGACATCGGCTCATTCTGCTTGAGTACGGTGCCGATTACTGATGCGATAGAAATAATCGTCAGCAAGCTGATGGCAAAACGCATCGAAGACAATAATTCGACTGCATCGGCCAGCCAGCGGCGGCTGGTCTTGATCTGTATCCCTGCGGTGCTGATTTCGTTATTACTTGTACTCATGACAAATCAATCTTTTTCAAGGGACAAAGGCGCGACATGAGCCACCCCTTTATTCGCGCTTTATTATTATTTGAGCCCTGCGATGTAATCGGCAACTGCCTTCATTTCATCGTCCGACATACGCTTGGAAATCGTTGTCATCATCGGGCCGTTCTTGCGAGCACCTGTCCGGAAATTGATCAGTTGAGACACAGTATAGTCTTGGTGCTGTCCACCGATCCGCGGGAACTGGTTAGGGATGCCGGCACCATTGGGACTATGGCAACCGGCACAAGCCGGAACGCTCTTCTCGGCAATGCCTGCACGATAAATTTTCTTGCCCAGCTCCAGCGTGGCCGCATCCTTGGCGGCACCGGGCTTGGCAGGTTGCGCATCCAGATAAGCTGCGATGTTCTTCATTTCATCATTCGTGAGCAGCTTGGCCATCGGCGACATGATCGGATTGCTTCGATCTGAGCCCTGGAAATTGGATAACTGCTTATGAATATAGGCGGCGTGCTGGCCACCCAATTTAGGATTCGAGGTGATGGTCGATGCGCCAGCCGCACCGTGGCAGGAGATACAAGCTGTGATGTTACGAGCTGGGTCGCCGTTTGTGTAAAGTGCTTCACCCTTGGCTGGATCGGCTTTAACAGGAACGGCTTTCGCTTCTTCGGCTGCATAGGCAACGGAGCAAAAGGCCAGTACTGCAACGAGGAGAGACTTCACTACTGGAAAAAACGCACGGTTCATTCACACACCCTGAGTGACTTGTTTTCTAAAATTCTGCCCTAACGATAACGGCGAAAATACGATATATCCGCCCACCGCTTAAAGCCGATTGCCGAGTCTCCTATGAACCTCAGTTGCACACATTACGCAGACAACCTCAGCACCAGTACATAACCCTTTATTGTACAATAGCTTTCCGGCATTTTCGCCTTTCCCTACTGCAATTTCTGCTCACTCCATGTCCCTACTTTGGCAAGCCCGCTTCTTCACCACGGTCAATCATCTTCGTGACTTGCCAACATTGCAAGCTCCAGAGATCGCTTTTGCTGGCCGCTCCAACGCCGGCAAGTCGACCGCCATCAACCTGCTGTGCAACCAGAAAAAACTGGCATTTGCATCAAAAACCCCTGGCCGCACGCAACATATTAATTATTTCTCGATCGGCGGTGCGCATGTCGCCCAACACCGCAAGGACGAAACCAAGATCGACGAAATCCGCGCCTTGCTGGTCGACCTGCCTGGTTATGGCTATGCCGAGGTTTCGGGTTCGGCTAAATTACATTGGCAGCAGTTGTTGGGCGATTACGTCCGGCGCCGCCAACAACTTGCCGCGCTGGTGCTGATCGTCGATTCACGCCGCCCGTTCACCGAACTGGACGTACAAATGGTGGAATGGTTTGCGCCGACCGGCAAGCCAATTCATTGCATTTTGAGTAAATGCGATAAACTCAATCGCAATGATGCGACCAACGCACTGCGCCAGGCCCGTACTTTCCTGGCCAGTTACGTCGATGAAAACAATCAGCAACTACCTTTCACCGCCCAATTATTTTCGGCATTGAATCGCAACGGATTGGAAGAAGCGAACGGCCGCATTCTGGAACTTGCCGGACTGACGGCTGCTGATTGAGCTTCCCCCGAAATTTAGTCTTCCATAGGTAACGTAAAATCAACGATCCTTTGGAAAGACCAGCAATGAAGAAGATACCAAAACAGATGTACACGGCGGAGTTCAAGGAGCTA
>NZ_JBIIVN010000141.1:0-6943 GCF_044339385.1 Collimonas sp.
CGGAAATAAAAAGTCTTATATGCACCATATGTAAAAGCCAACATATAGTTTTATCTGAGAAATATTTTCTCGCTACTCTTTATTCTCTACTCTTGGCCCTATTGCTGGAAAAAGTATCACTACCACTCACCGGACTCAATAGGCTATATTTTGCATATATGTATAAAGTGAACATCAAACCCCACTGGGAAATCTCGCGCGATAACGACTCGCCGCTGGATACCGCTGTGCTGTTGACTTTATTAAACTCGATCCAGCAAACCGGCTCGATTGCCAAGGCTGCCAAGCTGATCGGCAGTTCTTACCGGCATACCTGGGGCATCATGCGCGATGCTGAAAAAATGTTCGGCCATGCGCTGATCCGCACCGGGCGCGAACGCGGCAGCAATCTGACGCCGCTGGCGGAAAAACTTATCTGGGCTGAACGGCGGGTTGCGGCACGTCTGTCGCCGATCCTGGAAAGCCTGTCGTCTGAACTGGAGTGGGAGTTGAGCAAGGCGGTGGCTGCGCAACCGCAAGTGATTCGACTCAACGCCAGCCACGGTTTTGCAGTTGCAGCGTTGCTGAATCAACTGAATGAACGGAATCTGCCGGTCGAGCTGCGCTATCGTAACAGTGCCGATGCAGTGGCGGCGCTGGCGCATCAGGAATGCGATCTGGCAGGCTTTCATGTCCCGCTGGGTGAGTTCGAAGACGCCGCAATGGCGCTCTACAGCCAGTGGCTTGACAGGCACAAGCATTGCCTGATCCATCTGGCAGTGCGCAGCCAGGGTTTGATGGTCGCGCCCAGCAACCCGAAGCACATCACCGGGCTGGGCGATTTAAGCCGCGACGGCGTGCAATTCGTCAACCGCCAGATCGGTTCCGGCACCCGCATGCTGCTGCAACTGATGCTGGCCAAGGAAGGCGTTTCACCTAGCGCAATTGACGGTTTCGAAACTGCCGAATTCACCCATTCAGCCATCGCTGCCTTCATCGCCAGCGGCATGGCAGATGTTGGCTTTGGCGTACAAACGGCTGCCGAACGCTTCGGCCTCGATTTCATTCCGTTGATCAGAGAACGCTATTTCTTTGCAGTCTCGGCCGAAGCCATGAAAGATCCGCTGGTACAGCAGGTGATCGAGATTCTGCAATCGCAGATTTTTCGTGGCATCGTCAATCGGCTGGCGGGCTACGACGGCAGCGAGACCGGCAGTATTCTGCCGCTGTCGACTGCGTTCAAAGGTCTGCGCTAAGCGGCAACCCTGAATTTGCGGCGGCACCGGCATCTCGGCAGATTGCATTATTTATCATCTGTTCATATAAACCGTTGTTATTTATATCGATGAATCTACAATAGCGGGCTGTCACACCTGTTATTGCCAAATAATATACATAAAACCGTTGCTGTCCAGCTACGAACGGGCAGATAGAGCTTACCGGTTTGATGTTGAAGTCTTGATGTTGATGTTGAATTTTTAGGAGATACTCAATGAAGCGAATGAAGCGAATTTTCACTCTCGGACTGTGCGCACTCTCCGCTGCATTGTTACTGACAGCGTGCGGCAAGCAAGAGCCCAAAACCGCAACTGCTGCGCAGCAGACCGTCTATCTGGTCGGCGCCGAGGCGACTTTTGCGCCCTTTGAATATCAGAACGAACAGAAAGAAATCGTCGGCTTCGATGTCGACGTGATGAATGCTATCGCCGACAAAGGCGGCTTCCACATCAAGTTCGTCAACACCCCGTTCGAAGGCATCTTCAACTTTCTGACCCAGGGCGACCGCGATCTGCTGGCCTCAGCTATCACCATTACCGAAGAGCGCAAGCAGAACGTCGCCTTCTCCGATCCTTATTTTGAAGCCAATCAACTTATCGTGGTGCCGAAGGATTCCAAGGTCACCAGTTTCGCAGATCTGAAGAACCTGAAAGTCGGCGTACAAAGCGCCACTACAGGCGACGAGATCGTGCAAAAGGAACTGGGCAAAAGCAATCCCAACATCAAGCGTCTGGAATCGGCAACGTTGGTAATGAAGGAACTGGAGGGCGGCGGCATTGAGGCAGTGGTGGCCGATAACGGCGTCGTCAAGAATTACATCAAGAACAATCCATCCGACGGATTCCGGTTCATTTCCGACCCGGCCTTTCCGAAAGAGTACTATGGCATTGCCGTAAAAAAAGGCAATACCGAACTGCTGGAAAAAGTAAACAAGGGGCTCGCAGCGATCAAGGCCGACGGCAGCTATGACCAGATTTACGCCAAATATTTTTCCGACAGCACCAAATAATCCGGGAGCGACTTTGACAATACGATACCTGACGGCGCTAGTGCTGGCCAGTTCGCTACTGGCGCTGGCTGCATGCGGCCAGAAAGAAGACGGCGCAACTGCGGCCAATCCTGGCGGCGCTGAATATGTTGTCGGTGCCGACGCTGCCTATGCCCCGTTTGCCTCTGAGAATCAGCAGAAGCAACTGGTCGGTTTCGATATCGATACGATGCAAGCCGTGGCCGAAAAGGCCGGCATCAAGATCAAGATCATCAATACGCCATTCGACGGTCTGTTCAACGCGCTGATCCAGGGCGACCGCGACATTCTTATTTCCACCATTACGATCAACGAGCAGCGTAAGCAAAGCATGGCTTTTTCTGAGCCTTACTTCGTGGCCAGGCAGTTGATCGTGCTGCCTGCCAACTCCAAGATCACCAGTTTCGACGATTTGAAATCACACAAGATCGGTGTTCAAAGCGGCACCACTGCCGATGAGGCGGCGCAAAAGCTGATCGGCAAGAACAGCGCCAGCGTCAGGCGCTTCGAATCGATGCCGCTGGCATTTCAGGAACTCGAAGGCGGTGGTGTTGACGCTGTGGTCGGCGACAATGGCGTCGTCACCCATTTCGTCAAAAACAATCCGGGCAAGAATTTCCGCATCGTCGACGATCCAGGCTTTCCCGACGAGCACTACGGCATCGCGGTCAAGAAGGGTAACCCGGAGCTGCTGGCAAAAATCAACTATGGGCTGCAACAAATCAAGGCCGATGGCACCCAAGAGCGCATCTATAAAAAATATTTTGCGGACAACAAACAGTAAATCTTTACCAACCTGAACGGCGCCATGTCCAGGCAGCAGACGTTGCCGGCACGCTGAGCGCCTTATTTTTTGAGAGCATCATGAAGAAAGTCCTTACCCGCTACCTGCCGCTGTGCGCGCTCACCCTAAGCCTGATCGCGGTCGGCGCCTGCGGCAAAAAACAGAAACGCCGATAGCGGCAGCCAAACAAAACCTGTACGTCGTCGGAGTCGAATCGGCGTATGCGCCACTCTCCTCGGAAAACGAAAATAAGGAAGTCGTCGGTTTCGATATCGATGTGATGAAGGCGATTGCCGCCAAAACCGGCATCGAAGTCAAATTCGTTCCGACGCCATTCGAGGGCTTCTTCAACTTCCTGGCCCAAGGCGACCGCGATCTGCTGATTTCGGCGATCACCATCACCGACGAGCGCAAGCAAACGGTTGACTTTTCTAAACCCTATTTCGAAGCCAGCCAGTTGATCGCTGTAAGTCAGAGCAACACGACAGTACAGCAATTCAACGATCTGAAAAAACTCAAGATCGGCGTGCAAAGCGCGACGACCGGCGATGACGTGGTGCAAAATCTGGTCGGCAAAAACAATCAGAGCATCAAGCGTTTCGATTCAACCCCGTTGGCCCTGAAGGAACTGGAAAGCGGCGGCGTCGATGCGGTGGTGGCTGACGACGCGGTGGTGAAGAACTACATCAACAACAATCCTTCGGCCAGGTTGCGCGTAGTCTCCGACGCTGACTTTCCGAAAGAGTATTATGGCGTCGCGGTACGCAAAGGCAATACCGAACTACCGTCCAAGATCAACCAGGGCTTGGCCGACATCAAGGCCGACGGCAGCTTTGCCAAGATCAGCGAGCAGTACTTCGGCAACGGCAAATAATCCCGCGCAGACCGGCCATTTTTTGGGTCTGCGAAGGCTGCTGCATAATTCATCCCCGGTTTTCAGCTAACTTTTCTCCAATTTTCGTTAGCCTCAGGCGCAACCCCGGAGTCGCAATAACATCACTATTGCGGGTTGCGCATCTCCTCGCTCAGTCGCACAGTTTTTTCTGAATAATACCTATGGATTTTCGCTGGAGCATCATACAGGGCTACGCGCCGCTATTCATCAAGGGCTTCTTCATGACGCTTCAGGTGGCCGTGATCGGTATCATCATCGGCACCGTCATCGGTTTAATGCTGGGCATGTTGCGCCTGGCCGATATCAAGCACGGCCCATGGAAATGGCCGTTCCGTCTGACCAAGGGCGTGGCTGGCTTCTATGTAGCATTCTTCCGCGGCACCCCGCTGTACGTACAAATCCTGTTGATCCACTTTGCGCTGATGCCGATTCTGATTCACCAAGATGACGGTCTGCTGATCTCTGGCAACCTGGCGCGCACCATCAAACAAGACTACGGCGCCTTCATCTCCGGCGTCGTCGCGCTGTCATTGAACGCCGGCGCCTACATCTCGGAAATTTTTCGTGCCGGCATACAGTCGATCGACCGCGGCCAGACCTACGCCGCCTCCAGCCTCGGCATGGGCTACAAATTAACCATGCGCTACGTCGTCTTGCCACAGGCATTCCGCCGCATGCTGCCGCCGCTGGGCAACGAAGCCATCACTTTGCTCAAGGATTCGTCGCTGGTATCGGCCATCGGCCTGGCAGAACTGGCTTACGCCGCGAGAACTGTCGCCGGCGCCTATGCGCGCTACTGGGAACCGTATATCACGATTTCAGTCGTCTACTTCGCCATGACCATGGTTCTGGCAATGCTGGTTAGCCGCCTGGAAAAGAAATACGCAGCGCCGCAACATCGCTAAACTGCCGCGGCCTGAATCAAGCTCGATCAATCCACACAATCCACGCAATCCAGACAATCCGTAGCATTCGCACCATCCGCATCCATCTCAATCAATCTCCGACAGGCGTCTGCCCCCGTCAGCAGTGCGGTGCGCAGGCGCTTGCCAGAGACTACCGCTAGCGCCGCTGAACGATAACTGCGCAATTGCGCGGCATAGGCGGCGCGCTCGCTGTCGAGCAGATTGCGTTTGTAATCCCGTATCCACACTTCTTCTTCAAAGATCACCACACGGTCGAAGCGCAGCACGGCACCGTCGACGATGATTTCCATTTCGTTGCGTGCCTGCAGGTGTAGCGCCGGGTTGAAGAAATGCTCCAGCTCTTCCTGATCGAGAATGGCCTGCGCCTGACGGCTGATCAATGTCGCCAGCGGCAACGGGCAAGGCAACCAGCGCGCAATCGCGCTGGCGACAGGATGCCAGCAGCGCGCGCTGCGCTGCGCCAGAAACTGGCAGCGGGGGCAATTCAAATGGATTTTATGGGCATGTAGCTCACTGTAACGCCGGCGAGAATTAATCTGCACTACTCTGATTTCAGGAATCGGCACCTGGGCGCGAGGCTCTTTTTTGCAACAATTGGCTATCAATTCATGCGAGCCCCTTAAAAAATAAGCGCGCGCCACTTTTTATTAAAATCGGTTATGATTTAGCGACTATCACGCCGCAACACCTCTTACCGCACCCACAAAAACTTGAATTCGCGCACGGCATCCCCACTTTTTCAATAGACTAAGGGGCCGCCGATGGCAACCACCAAGCAGGAATGGTAAGTCGTCCTTGGCATACATTGATTCTTTTTCCCTCACACTGAGGAAACCATGAGCGAACATATTAAACATACTTCCGACGCATCTTTTGAAGCAGATGTACTCAAATCCGACAAACCGGTCCTGGTCGATTTCTGGGCTGAGTGGTGCGGTCCATGTAAAATGATTGCGCCGATTCTGGAAGAAGTTGCCAAGGAATACGGTGACAAGCTGCAGATCGTCAAAATGGATGTAGACGCCAATCAGGCAGTGCCTGCCAAGCACGGCATCCGCGGCATTCCGACACTGATCCTGTTCAAGAACGGCGTTCCTGCCGCGCAAAAAGTTGGTGCAGTGGCCAAGGGCCAACTGACCGCATTCATCGATCAAAACCTATAAGAACAACCGCGGCGGTGCGCCCGCATCGCCGCTTGTGTTTTACTGACTACACACCACGCAGTTCCCTCCCCCACCCAATATTTCCCGTCCCGGGACACTCATACCTATGCATTTATCTGAATTGAAGGCGTTACACGTCTCTGCCCTGCTAGAAATGGCAATCGGCCTGGACATCGATAACGCAGCGCGTCTGCGCAAACAAGAACTGATGTTCGCGATCCTGAAAAAGCGCGCGAAATCAGGAGAACAAATTTTTGGCGATGGCGCCCTTGAAGTTCTGCCGGACGGCTTTGGATTCCTGCGCTCGCCCGACGCCAGCTACATGGCGTCCACCGACGACATTTATATTTCGCCTTCGCAAATCCGCCGCTTCAATCTGCATACCGGCGATTCGATCGAAGGTGAAGTGCGCACGCCGAAAGACGGCGAGCGCTATTTCGCACTGGTCAAGGTCGACAAGGTCAACGGCGAATCGCCGGAAGCTTCCAAGCATCGCATCCTGTTTGAAAACCTGACGCCGCTGCACCCCAACAAACCGCTGCCGCTGGAACGCGAAATGCGCGGCGAAGAAAACATCACCGGCCGCATCATCGACATGATCGCGCCAATCGGCAAGGGCCAGCGCGGCCTGCTGGTGGCATCGCCGAAGTCCGGTAAATCGGTCATGCTGCAACACATTGCGCATGCGATTACCACCAACCATCCAGATACCGTGATGATCGTCCTACTGATCGACGAACGTCCGGAAGAAGTCACCGAAATGCAACGTTCGGTGCGCGGCGAAGTAGTGGCATCGACTTTCGATGAGCCAGCCACGCGCCACGTGCAAGTTGCCGAAATGGTGCTGGAAAAAGCCAAGCGCCTGGTCGAAATGAAAAAAGACGTGGTGAT